>CALZMK010000295.1 GCA_945788545.1 uncultured Prevotella sp. | reverse complement strand
TGAAAGGGGAATCAGAAAGGTCAAGATCAAAATGAAGAACTCAGGCACATTCCGTTCTGACCAAGGTGCCGATGCCTTTCTTGACCTGCTCTCAATCGTAGAGACCACTAAGAAACACAACAACTCACCATACGCAGCTATCCGGGCTTTGTTCTAAGCACGGACAACTGCTATATGGTTATCGCTGAATAGTTACCCTTTGGTAGGACACGGACCTGTCCCCTGTCCCGCCTTAGGCTGGGCCAACACTAAAATCGTCGAGTTCAATTGGATTTTTTGCAACTTCAAACACTTTTTTGGAGATTTCACACTTGCTTCCCTTGCATTTTCTCGATTTTTACTTAACTTTGCAGCGCAATTTTGCAACAATCTAAATAAAAGTATTATGTACAAAAACAAATGAAAACAGGAAAGATTTTACTTTTGATAACAACAATAGCCACTTTCGTTTGTAGCAATAACTGCTACAGTCAAAACAACTGTTATGGCCGCATACAGCTTGGAACAGCTGCAACAACGGATTCCTTTAAAGGGGCGGAAATGTCGTTATCTATAGGAAAAAGATATAAAGGTATTGACGCTAACTTGGCATTATGTTTCTACAACCGCATCTGGAATGATAATTCTTTTCAATGGATTCAGTTTGACAAATATGACAACTCCTCTATATCGTCTTGTTCTCTTGATGGGAAAAGCAGATGCATGGACATCATGATCAAAGCGAGTTTTGGATATGATTTACTTCATATTGTTAAATTAAAGAAGCATACACATCATTTTTCTCCATACGTTACTGTAGGATATGCCCACAAATTCGAATCAAGTTCGGTTATGGATGACAGGATTACAGACGGTTTGTATCAAACAGAACTGTATAATCAATCTACATCTGGGTTTGAGACCTCATTGGGTTGTAGATATGACTACGATATTACGAAGAAAATATCAATGGGTGCATTTTACGAGATTTACTTTTTAATCAAAGAGAAAGATGTTGTTGGCATTTCAATGAGTTACACATTTAAATAACTTGTTAATTAGGGTGTTCATTTAGGCGTACTCGTTTCTATAGGAGGTACGGCGACTCGCCGTACCCATGGCGAGGATGTCATGCCGCGAGTCGCGGCATCTCCTATTGCCTGTTGAAAGACATGACAAGCTTAGTAATGTTCAAAAAATAACTTCGGCAATTTTGCTTCAGATTTTTGAGTTATATTGCAGTATTTGTAAGGGCGCGATGCGGGCATCGTAACCGAACAAATGCTGAAATAGAACGTTTTCGTTAAGCCAGATGGGCAATGATGAGCTTGCTCAATCATTGCCATGGCGAGGACTGAGGAAACAGCGAGCGCAGAGATGAACTTGTTCAAGCTCTGCCGAGTCGTGACCGAAGAAGACGCAGTCAAAACGGAGGATGAAATCCAACCAAAAAGATGATGTAAAAATGACGAAGTAAAATCATAGGAAGTTATTTTTGAACATTACTTACCATTTCCCCGTCTGTCAATGCAGCCACTTCAAGAAACCTGTAATTTCCTGATTTCGGTTGACTACACGTTTGTCTTAAACCTTGATAAAGTTGCCTCAGTTAAACATTAAAACTGATTATTGTTGACTATTATTCTTTATAACTGATGTAAGTTGACTGAGTCATCCTTATTACTGTCCAGGGTTGACTGGAGGGCGTAGCCCAGAAGGAAACCCTGGACACGGCTGCAAAGGTACACCTTTTTCAGGAATAATGCAAGAATTCATATTCTCTTTTTATAAGTAGGTGGGTTCTATTAATTACAATTCTCTGGGAAATGTTCATCGTTAACCATAATACTGAAACGGTGCACTGAGTGGTTCAAGAAATTGAGTTAGCGCACCATTTCAGCACTATTCTCTTGGTAGGCGACAGTCAAAGTCCCTCATAAAAGTGTATCGACAAAGCCAAAAGTCCCTCATAAAAGTGTGCCAATAGGTTAAAAAGTCCCTCATAAAAGTGTATCGACAAAGCCAAAAGTCCCTCATAAAAGTGTGCCAATATTTGGTTGTTAGCTGATTTTTATGTACTTTTGCAACCGATTACAAACATTAGGACGACGATGGAAAGAGAGATAATGAAAGACCTCGTGGAATGGAGGGAAAGAAAAGACAGAAAACCGCTTATCCTGCTTGGAGCACGCCAGGTAGGAAAGACCTATATTCTCAAGGAGTTCGGGAGAAGATATTACGAGCATACGGCATACATCAACTGTGATGACAACGAGTGGGTCAGGAATCTGTTTGTGCCCGACTACGACATGAAGAGAATACTTCTGGCCATTAGTTCTATTACGGGCGTGAGAATTCAACCAGAGAAAACGCTTATCATTCTTGATGAGATTCAGGAACTGAAACGCGGTCTCAACGCCCTGAAGTATTTCTGCGAGAGGGCTCCAGAATATCACGTTGCCGTGGCGGGGTCATTGCTTGGCATCACACTTCACCAAGGTGAGTCCTATCCTGTGGGTAAGGTCAACACCTTGAAGATCCATCCCATGACATACGAGGAGTTTCTGTGGGCCAAAGAAAAACACCAGATGTGCGAACTGCTCAAGGACAGAAACTGGGCTGTAATGGCAAGTACGAAAAGTATGTTTGTACAGTCGCTCAGGGAATATTATTTCACGGGCGGCATGCCGGAGGCTGTAAGTAAATTCCTTGATACCAACGATGCGGTACTGGTAAGAGAGGTCCAGAAGGAAATCCTTCTTGCCTACGACAAGGACATATCAAAGCATGCGCCCGCCAATGAGGCTGTAAGAATCAACCAAGTCTGGAAATCCATTCCGGCACAACTGGCAAAGGAAAACCGTAAGTTCATCTATGGAGCAGTCAGAAAGGGAGCAAGAGCCAAGGATTTCGAGATAGCCATACAGTGGTTGCTTGATGCCGGCTTGGTGTACAAGGTAGAAAACGTAAGCAAGCCAGCCATGCCTTTAGGGTGTTACGCTGAATATTCCTCGTTCAAACTTTACATGCTCGACAGCGGACTCCTTGGTGCGATGAACGACATGCCCCCATCGTTGATGCTAATGCCCAACAATATGGTGGAGAGCAAGGGGAGCTTTACGGAGAACTATGTCTGTTCCCAACTTCACAGTTGCGGCAACCTATCCGTGTTTTACTACAGCAAGGACAACAGCACGCAAGAGGTTGATTTCGTCATACAACGTGACGTTGAGATTGCGGCCATCGAGGTAAAGGCAGAAGAGAACCTGCAGTCAAAGTCGCTCAAGGCATTCCATGCGGAGAATCCCGGCATAAGGTGTGTTCGGACTTCCATGGCGGACTATCGTAAAGAAGAATGGATGGAGAACGTACCGCTGTATGCCATCAAAAGCTATGTCTGCGAACTCGGGAAGGAATAGTTCATAGTTAAGAGGTTATAGGTTATAGGTTATCGAAGGGGTTAGAGTACATGTCCTGTTGTCTTCG
>CALZMK010000294.1 GCA_945788545.1 uncultured Prevotella sp. | reverse complement strand
GTCTTCTGGTGGGCAGTCCTGAGCACCTCCCGAAACCTCAGTCCATAATCCTTGGTCTGAGGCTGGATGCCACACTCTTTCTCACAGTCAGAAAGAAGCGTGTCGAGCAGTTCATCGAGCGCATGATGACGGTTGAAGTTGGATGTACCGAACGAGAGATGAAACACGGGGTACTTGTTCCACTCCTTTTCAAGGCGGTCGATGGCGAGTCCCTGGAAGAGGTCCCTCCTGCCCAGGAAGTAATATTTCAGGGTAGAGAGCAGCAGGCTCTTGCCGAACCTGCGGGGACGGCTCAGGAAATAGATGTTCCCATTGTGGGCAAGCTGATACACCATCTCTGTCTTATCGACATAGACATATCCATCCTGGATAATCTTCTCGAAATCCTGTATTCCAATAGGGTACTTCATACGCTCGACTTTTGTTTCACATGGCAAAGTTAGCCATTATTTTTCGTTTTGACAAACAAAAGGCAGAATAAACAATGAATAATGGTGGGTTCTATAAATTACCACCGTCAAAAGTATGAATAATTGTGGGTTGAATACTTCTTTATAGAACCCACCTATACAACGAACTATTTGTTTCATTTTGGGGAGTTATCCAGTTAATAATCCCCCAAAACCGCAACTTTTTGTTCCGTTTTGGGGGATTATACATTAGTTTTTGTATATTTGCACAAAAATAATTTTAGATATAATCCCTGATATAATAATAGATATGGATATGAATATGAAGCGTATAGTGATTATTGTCATGCTATGGCAGTCGTGGATCATGATGGGCATGGCGCAGGTGTCATTCGGTAATGCCACCATGTTTAACGATGGTTGGCTCTTTATGCTCGGTGCGGATTCTGCAGCAGTTAACGACGACTTCAATGATACGTCATGGCGCCACCTCACGCTGCCACACGACTGGTCTATAGAGGGAATACCATCGCCCACGCTGGCCAGTTGCACTGGTTATCTGCCAGCAGGCATAGGGTGCTATCGCAAGCATTTCAATATTGCCGATACCACCCTGCGCCACTATATCTATTTTGAAGGAGTTTATAACCGCAGCGAGGTATATCTCAACGGACATCTGCTGGGTAAACGACCCAACGGATATATCTCCTTTATGTATGATATGACACCATATCTGAGAAAAGGCACCAACACCCTGGCTGTCTGGGTTGACCACAGCCGCCATGCCGACTCCAGATGGTATTCGGGGTCGGGCATTTATCGTGATGTATATCTGATTACCTCGGGCAATATCCATTTCGCACAATGGGGAGTGGCATGGCATGCCGCCTCTATAACCGACAGACAGGCTGTGGTGAACGTGGATATGGAAGTGGAAAACCATGATGCCACCGCCAGAAAAACACAGATAGTGGCATCGCTCTATGATGCACAGGGACGCAAGGTGGCAAGCAAGAGCATGGCTCTTAATGCCCATAGCGGAACAACCAAGGGCACCATAGCACTAAAAGTAAGCAAGCCCGAAAGATGGAATCTCGATGCTCCATACCTCTATACACTCAAGACACAACTCATGATAGACGGCAAGGCCATAGACCATGCAGAAAGTAAAGTGGGACTGCGCACCTTGCAGTTTGACGCCAATCGCGGTTTCGCACTCAACGGCAAGTGGATGAAGGTCAAGGGAGTATGCCTGCACCATGATGCAGGAGTATTGGGCGCCGTAGTGCCGGCAGATGTGTGGGAACGCCGCATACGCCAACTCAAAACCATGGGAGCCAATGCTATACGCATGAGTCACAACCCACAGGCACCAGTGGTTTATGATCTCTGCGACAGGTTGGGAATGCTCGTGATGGATGAGGCTTCAGACGAATGGGAGTATCCCAAGCGCAAGTGGATAGAAGGATGGAATGTGGGCACGCCAGCCTTTCAGGGTAGTTATGACTTCTTTGAAGAATGGATAGAGCGTGACGTGACCGACATGGTGCGCCGCGACCGCAACCACCCCTGCGTGTTTCTTTGGAGCATAGGAAATGAGGTGGACTATCCCAACGACCCTTATTCGCATCCCATCCTCGATGGTACTACCATCAACCAACCTATGTTTGGAGGATATAAGCCCGATGCACCAGATGCCATGAGGATAGGAAAGATAGCGCAACGGCTGGTGAAATGCGTCAAGGACATAGACACATCAAGACCCACCACAGGAGCACTGGCTGGAGTGGTGATGAGCAATCAGACCGCCTATCCAGAGGCCGTGGATGTTGTGGGGTATAACTATACCGAAAACAGATATGACGAGGACCACAACACATATCCCCAGCGCATCATATACGGAAGCGAGACAGGGTCGGGGATAGAAGCGTGGCAGGCTGTCACCTCGCGCGATTATATCTTTGGACAGTTTATCTGGACAGGTACCGACTATCTGGGAGAGGCTGGACGATGGCCATCACGTGGACTATATACAGGGCTGCTCGACTTTGGCAGTTTCGCCAAACCACGTGGACAGATGCGTGCATCACTCTGGCGCGATGACCCCGTGTGCTATATTGGCACATATCCAATAAAAAAACATGGTAACCATGACGGCAACCAGCAACGGTGGCTCTCGCCCGACGCATGGGATATATGGAACTACCGCCAGGCACAGATAATACGCGTGGTGTGCTATACCAATGCACCGCAGGCACGACTCATGCTCAATGGCACCATGGTGGGAGAAATGAAACAGCGGCCGGCAGACACAGGCATCATCCATTGGGATATACCATATCAGCCAGGCACGCTGAAAGCCGAAGCATGCAATGCAGAGGGCAGGGTGGTGGCCAACTATTCCATCACCTCGTCGGGCAGACCATTCTCGCTGCGTGCTACTGCCGACAAGCATATAGTGAAGGCAGGAGACAAAAGGGTTGTGCACGTAACCGTGGAAGTGTTGGATGAGCAGGGTACCATAGTAAAACTCGCCGACAACGACATAACATGCCGGGTGAAAGGCCAGGGGCATCTGCTGGGACTCGAAAATTCAAATAATGCGGATATGAGCATGGCGCACCAAGATCATCGCCGCGCTTATCACGGACGACTGCTCGCCTACATCGAAACCACAGGCAAACAGGGAGATATAACCATTGAGATGACGTCGCCATTGCTCAATGATGCCGAGATTACCATTAGAGTGGAATAACATTCTGTAGATGGAATCGTACTGCACTTGGCTCAGAGAGAGGGTATCTGTAGATGTGTGTTCCACGAGACCGGACACATGGCGTGAGGTTGAACAGCTGTAAACTGTAAGAAGTGAAAGGGAGAGCAACACGCAGAAGTGAGGCTTGGGAAAGATTCTCAGGCAGCCTCGCCTGAGTAGGTTGCGGAGTAGGTTGAGCAGTCGTTTCATGCGTTGATGATTTTGAGGGTTATTTCTTTGCTTCGCTGAATGGTCATGCGGAGTCGCGCATGGCTCTTATATGAGTCCTAATCGCCTCCTAATGGAACTGCGCG
>CALZMK010000293.1 GCA_945788545.1 uncultured Prevotella sp. | reverse complement strand
GTGCAAAGGTACGGACTATTTTTCAAACTACCAAACATTTTCACGGAAAAGTTTAAGATTTTAACAGAATTTTAGAAATGACTTGATTCATGTCAATCACACTTCAATATACCACCATATTATATTATATAACAAGCAAATCATTTTATTATCTGCCGTACTGCAAACCATAAATGCATAAAGACAGTTGAAATTCTGCCATAATGATTACACATCACCTTGTATCTTTCATTGAGAGACTCACGATGATGGATGGTTGACTGCCCTTCCTCAGTATAGTTGACGACAACCATCTGGAGGTTGAGCAACGGGAGATTACGTTTTTCAGCCTCTTTCATAACTCGAATACACCAATCGACATCGGCAGAATATCTATAGCGGCAATCATATTGGATATTCTTTGCAATATCAAGTCTGGCATAAAAAGCCTGATGACACACCAACATACCATGACGGAAAGAACGCCACGACAGCGACCTGGGCGGTTGGAGTCGTCTATGACGAAGAAAATTTCCATCATTGTCAACTATATCCGTATTGCCATACAACACAGCAGGGAGTTTTTCCTTGGGGACATCATCCAATCCCATATTACCCACAATATTGGTCAACAGCTGTGGATTGGAGAAATAATCACCGGCATTCAGAAACAAGACGTAGTCACCTGAAGCCTGACGAAGTCCTTTGTTCATTGCATCATATAATCCATTGTCAGGCTCAGAGACTATACGTATCTCATGTCCGTTGGATGCGGCATACGAGCGTTGCATATAATCCTGTGCAACTTGCAGAGTAGCATCAGTAGAAGCTCCGTCGATGATGATATGCTCCAAATGGGGATATGTTTGAGCGAGAATGCTGTCAGCCGTCTTTCCCAGGACGGATTCCGCATTATAGGTTATTGTGACAATAGAAAACCTTATCATATCTTATAATGTTTTAATGCCATAGCCTGATTATACACCTCAATATACTTAAGTGCCACACTATGCTGTGAATAGCAAGCTGCCACCTTTTTCAAGCATTCCATTCTCACGTTCTCTTTGTCGGCGACATTAAGAGTCCAATAAATACCTTCAGCCAAATCCTTTGCGTCACGATACTTCGCTACATACCCAGTTTTCATGTGACCTATCATTTCCGGAATACCTCCCACCTTGAACCCCACAGACGGGACGCCACAAGCCATAGCCTCCATTATTGTATTAGGCAGGTTTTCAGACAATGATGGCAGTACGAAAAGATCCACCGAGCGATATACGTCAACAATACGTCGTGGGTCATTGACATATCCCAAAGCAAACGCCTTGAAAGGTATTTTGTCCACTACATCCTCGGAATGTCCTCCCAACACAGCCACAACCGTATCTTCCTGCATTTCAGGATGTTCATTTATCAAGATATTACATGCCTCAATCAAATAATCCATCCCCTTGTTAGGGTTATTTGCACGTTGGGACACGAAAAGTATTATCTTCTTATCTAATGGGAGTTGCACTGCCTTAGCCGCCATATTCCTGTCCCCGGGGCAATACACCCGCGTATCAATAGGATTAGGTATTGACGTCACTGGATGCCCTGTGAGCAAGGCGCTCTTTGAAGCCTCGGAAGCAAGCCATTTACTGCACGCTACAAAAGAAATGTCATATTTGTCGTATATCGACTTCTTCTTTCCCCACACCTTGTTTGACAAGTCTTTGTCACTACCGCCATTTGGTAATAGTCTGCAATTAGAGCAACGGCTCGAATATTTACGGCAATCCATAGCCAAATGGCAAATTCCCGTGGCAGGCCATATATCATGCATAGTCCACACCACTGGTTTTCCACTATCGAGAATCTTCCTTAATCCGTTGAGTGACAGGAACCCTTGATTTATCCAATGAATATGAATCACATCCGCCTCTTTGAATTCCCTGAGGCCCGTGATATCCGAACCAACATTGGCTATATCAATCTCGAACAGATGCTTTTTTGAGAAATGCAGATGAAAGAAGATTACCAATCTTTCCCATAGAAAACGCCATTGCTGAATCAGGGGATTCGACAACCCTACCACAGAGATGTGGTCAGTCTCCTTGTCCCTGACTAGCATTTTCGCTTTCACCCCATTATTGTTGAGGGCATCCATGAGTCTGTTGGCAGCAACAGCAGCCCCACCTGTCTTTTCACTTGTATTCAGTATGAGAACTCTCATTTATATATTCATTAAATTATCAACACTAAATTCCCTCTTACGCATTACGTCGCCCATACAGGCGAGTGAATGTGGAAGAGGGAATCCCAAAACTGCATTAAATGCCAGTTTTTTTAGAATTGCAGAATCTGCAGCACCTTCATCACAGTCTTCGAGTGCTTGATTCTCCATAGCCCCTGCAGCTGCTTGATATTCTGCGGCAGCAGGTTGGTGTCTCTCAGAGAACTTAGATATTCTCTCAACGGTCTTCCCGGACGACTTTGGTCATCCTCCATCAGTCCAGCACGCGCCAATTCGTTGTTGGCCTCGATTTCATTGATTTCCACTTTGCCCATTTTCAACATATAGTTGTCAAGGCATCCTTGAATAATTGATAAATTACAGTTGAGCATAAGCATATAGTTTTTTAAAGTCGATGCAAATATAGACAAAAAAAACAGAAGTTGTATCATTTGAAAGCATTATTTGTTTCATTTTAACAAAAATAAAAGGTATATTAAGGTAAAATACATACTAATTCAAAAAATATTCATCATTTGTTTCGTAGTATCAAAAAAATAGTGTAACTTTGTAGCCAAAATAGTAAAAACATAAAATTTAGCTAAAATATGATTCTATTTTTCAGAACTTCATCCAAGAGCGTGATAGCAACAGAAGTTGACCATCAGCTCAACGAAAGTGAGATCAAGGAACTAAGTTGGCTTTACGGCGACGCAAAGCTTGAAGAAGGTGAACAACTCGACGGATATTTTGTCGGTCCTCGCCGTGAGATGATTACTCCTTGGAGTACCAACGCTGTAGAGATTACTCAGAACATGAGTCTTTCTGGCATACTCCGCATTGAGGAGTATTTCCCCGTTGACTCCAAGGATGCCGACCACGACCCGATGCTCCAGCGCATGTACGATGGTCTCGACCAGACCATCTTCACCGTGAATCACGAGCCAGAGCCTATCAAGCGCGTTGATGACCTTGAGAAGTATAATGAGGAAGAGGGACTTGCCCTCTCACCCGAGGAGATTGAGTATCTGCACAATGTGGAGAAACAGCTTGGCCGTCCGCTCACCGACTCTGAGATTTTCGGATTTGCACAGATTAACTCCGAGCACTGCCGCCACAAGATTTTCGGTGGTACATTTATCATCGACGGCAAGGAGATGGAGTCTTCATTATTCAAGATGATTAAGAAGACTACCGAGGAGAATCCAAATTTTATTCTCTCAGCATATAAGGATAATGTGGCGTTTGCACAGGGTCCGGTGGTTGAGCAGTTTGCCCCTGCC
>CALZMK010000292.1 GCA_945788545.1 uncultured Prevotella sp. | reverse complement strand
TGCTGTCCTTATAACATAGGTTATATACCGAGAACCCCATTATTACAATCAAGGCGACTATCTCGACAGCCACATTTGCTATATATCGCGAAAGGTGGAACGCCTTATGCTTACGTATAGTCAGGACATACACAACAACAGCAACCACCATAGATACGATAATCCATGTAAGAGTGCGTGTGAGGGTATAGTCCCAATACTGCCCCCCTACAAAGAAAGGCACAGGCACTGCTGCAAGCCAAAGAAGATGCGACGGATTGTCGAAAAGACGTATCACAACTGCCATAGCACACAACATAATCACCACTGCATATAATGCCTGTAAAGCCGCACCCACCGCAGGGTAATAATAGAACTGCAGAAGAAATGCACCTGCATATTTCAATAAGCCCTCGGGAAGTACTACCGACAACGACAACACGTCGGGCAATGTGGAGAAATAGCTAAAGCCCTCAAGCCAAAGCAAGCTATGGTGGTAACAAAAGTACCACACACACCACAACACCACGAACAACGTCACGGCATATAGGATGACATGCATATATATAGGCAACTTGAAGTTTTTCATCGCTTTATTATTTTGTCTTCACATTTATACAACTCTACCGTATTGTCTGGCATCTCTACCCTACCGTCAATAAACTCGGGTATATTATATGACTTCAGTCGCAGAGTGTTCTGACGAGGGTCCTTTTGAGGAAGGAGGAACGGTTTTTGTGGTTTGCCGTTCTTGTCAAAACCTGCAATAAACAGACGGGTATATCTGCCATCGAGCCTACGACTGGAGAATATCACCCATCGGCTGTTCTTCGACCACGAATGATAACTCTCGGTATTCTCCTTGTCATTCCATTCATTTATATCCACCTTGTCACCACTCTTGAGGTCAATCATCTTCAAGTCGGCCTCATTGTGCCAGATGGGGAAGGTGCCAAAGTCGGCAAGAGTAAAGAGCAGATAGCGACCGTCGGGAGAAATCCTTGGGAATGAGGCACTGCCACCATCGATACGGGCATTATATACAGTGTCAACAATATCCCCTAACGCACCTTTGGCTGAATCAAAATTCACCTTTAGAATGCTGTAATGCAGATCCTTGCGCTCATCGGGCATATCTTTAGTTGCAGCTGAACAGAAGTAAAGCCACTTGCCATCTGGCGACCATGCGGGGAATGTCTCCATCGACTCTTCGCTATTGAAACGAGAGTCGGTTCTCACCTTATCCTCCTTTGTATCATACAATACAAGGTCGGAACTATTGTCAAAAACCTCAAGTGCCTGACGGCCCTCACCAAAGAAAACCTGATGGGTGTCATTAGAAGAAAAAGCGATATACCTGCCTTCAGGATGCCATGCCGGATAAACCACTTTTGCCTCTGGTTTCACCTTCCGCGTCATTCCGTTCTCCAAGAATATTGTTCCACCATTACCACCACGGGCATGGAACATCATACGCTTTGATGAACGATTTTGGAATTGATGACAGTTGACACACGCACTCTTGGTCGTCTTATTGCTTACAATCTCAAGTTCATCGAAGGATGCGATTTCTCTTTGATAAATACCCATATATCGCCAAGATTCATATCCTGGTTCAATCAAGCGGTATGCTATCCATGGGTCGATTTCATCCTTCGACACATTTATTGCAAATGGCTTATATTTGATGCCGTCGGGATTTTGTTCATTCCACGCCGACACCTCGACATCTATTCTCTTTCCAGCAGCCTGAGCTGTTAACTTATGCCATTCGTCAAGAGGAATATCCACCACGCCCTCGCTGCCGCAGACAGTCGTCTGTTCCTTTCCGTCAACACTAAACACAGCTTGGACATGATCAGCACCCTCCATAATGAAATTCAACGGAGCGATATTCACTGGTATGGTAACACCGATATAGTCGGGGAATATCTCGGGTTGCACATTGGCTGTCTGGGCTGCCTTCCTTATCCTGGAGCAGCCAGACAGCAATATGCTTACCGTCACCATTAATGTCGCTATAAATGTTATTTTAAATTTCATAAATGGCATTCTCTTCATTGAGGTTGCTAAATATTAGTGCTTCACCACTTTCTTTCCGTTGACAATGTAGAAACCGGCTGGAAGTATGGAGAAATCTGTGCCGTCGGCAATGCGACGACCAGACAGATCATAGATACCCTTCTTGACCAATGGGCTATCTGCCTTCACATCTTCAATAGCAGAGACCTTGCCTCCGAAACCACGCACAAATCCTGCATAGGCATGCTTGCGATAGTAGTTGATGTCCCAGATACCTACGGGAGTATTGGCACGCCAACCGCTGCCAGCAGGCGAATCAGTGGGACACCAATGGCAGATACCCCACTGCTGCTCGGCAGGAATGATGGTGAGATACTGATTGACAATCCATTCATAATAGTCGGCCATACGCTGATGCATCTCCTCGGTCATATTGCCGGTACTTACGGCATTACCGTTCTTGTCGTCCATACCCATGTCAAACTCTGACACACGGCACAACTTTCCACTCTGAGCCATCAGTTTGAACATCTGGGTGATATACTTCTTGCGATTGTTCAGTTCTGAGTCGCTCATACTGCATGAGAGGTGCATCTGGGTTCCGATACCGTCAATCTTTGTCACTCCGTCAGCCTCCCATTTCTTAATCCAGTTGATGAGCGACTTGAGTTTCTTGTTATTGTCCCAGAAGCTTTCGAGGTTATAGTCGTTGATAAAGAGCTTAACATCCTCGGGACCATACTTACGTGCGAGTCGCACTGCCTGGCGCACATATTCGAGGTCGCCCATATAGTCTTGCCAATAGAAGGCGTCGCCGCCCACATCCCAAGTGCCGTTGGGGTTGTATCCTTCAGAATGTTGCAAGGTGTAGTTGCCTTCGCCGTCGTTGCCTCCGCCCGAGATGGCCTCGTTCACTACATCCCATGCCTTAACCTTACCGCCACAGGCTTCCATCATGCCTTTTATCCACTTGTCCATGGCATATACCAATGTGTCATGACGCTCTTCCTGTGAAAGTGGAATACTTGATGGCACATATACGTAACTCAAGTGTTCGCAGATAGTTGGATCCTCAACACCGCCACGGTTGGTCTTTATCTTGAATGAAGATACATCAGTATCCTCCAAGTCACCATTCTTTATTTTCTCTGTGCCATTGATTTTCAGGCTCACATTATCAAAATAATAATTGTTGGCACCAGTAAATTCGCTCAGATTAAAGGCAATGCTCTTACCAGCCTTACTGAACGTGCCCGACAGCTTGATGGTCTTCCATTCTGTTGTGAAAGGAATATTGCCGAGAGCCTCATAGTGGACATAATTCGACGGATCGTTGTGAATCTGAGTGGATGCTGTGGCTGCCTTATCGGCACGCACATCAGCAGTGAATTCATACTTTGCACCAGCACTGAAGCTACCTGGCACCACCCAGAACTGGTTGTCCCATGCCTCATCCACACGTTCCGTAGCCTCAATCTTAAGGCA
>CALZMK010000291.1 GCA_945788545.1 uncultured Prevotella sp. | reverse complement strand
CACGGCTTTAGCTCCGCATCACTTTAATTTTTTAATCTTTTAATTTTTTAATTCTTTTATACGGCACTTTGTGATTACGGCTTGCTTGCGCAAGTTCACGGCTTAGTTTGCTTTATTCGCAGGCCGCGGACGAGACGCCCACGCTCCCAAGGGCTGCGTTAAGGAGCCGTGCCTATACTTTAGTATAGCCCTTAGTTAATAAAGCCTTACCCTTGCGCAGCCCAGCCGTGTCTTTTTTTAAAGCCGTGTTAATCCGTGCCTAAAAAAATCCTTGTCAATCCGTGCCTATCACCAGCGCCGATTTGTCGGCATTGAAATCCCCGAGCCTCACACTCATTATCTCGTTGTCGTATTCCGGCTTCGCCATCGCCGCAGGCATCTCCACACGTATATAATTCTCGGTGAATCCATGCATCGCCTTGCCCCGCGGTGCCTTCTCGAAGAGCACGTCCATCGTCTTGCCTATATGCGCCGCATAGAACGCCTGCGTCTTCTCGTCGGAGAGTTTCAGCAGCCTATGACTGCGCTCCTTCTTGTCGGCATCCGACACAACATACGGTATCTTCAGCGCCGCCGTACCCGGACGCTCAGAGTATGGGAACACATGCAACTGTGTGACGTCGAGCGAAGAGAGAAACTCATAGGTATCCTCAAAGCACTCGGGAGTCTCACCGCGACATCCCACCATCACATCCACACCGATGAAGGCATCGGGCATCACCGCCTTTATGCGATGTATCTTGTCGGCAAAAAGCTGGCGGTCGTAATGTCTGTGCATCAGTCGCAACACCTCGTCGCTTCCACTCTGCAACGGTATGTGGAAATGGGGCATGAACGCCCTGCTCTGCCCACAGAAGTCGATGAGTTCGTCGCTGATAAGGTCGGGCTCCAAACTGCTGATGCGGTATCTGCTGATGCCCTCCACCTCGTCGAGGCGGCGCACAAGGTCGATAAACCGCTCACCTGTGGTCTTACCGAAGTCACCGATGTTCACTCCTGTGAGCACTATCTCCTTTCCACCCTCGTCGGCAGCCTCGCGGGCCTGCACCACAAGCGAGTCGATGGTTGGGTTTCGGCTGAATCCTCGTGCGTATGGTATCGTACAGTATGTGCAGAAATAGTCGCAACCGTCCTGCACCTTGAGGAAATACCTTGTCCTGCCCCCTCGCGAACAACTGGGGGCAAAGGTGCGTATGTCCTTCGTCTTCACAGAATAATGCTCGTGCAGATGTCCGTCGTTTGCCTCTGTCCATTTCTCCGAGAGAAACTGTATGAGGTTGGCCTTCTCGTTGGCTCCCAACACAAGATCCACCCCGTCGATGGCACTAATGCGCTCGGGCTGAAGCTGGGCATAGCAACCGGTGACTACGACAAAGGCTCCCTCGTTGGCCCTCACCATGCGATTGATAGCCTGACGGCACTTGCGGTCGGCAACATCCGTCACCGAACAGGTGTTTATTAGGCACAGGTCGGCCTTCTCCCCTTTCTTAGCAGTCTCTACCCCCATATCCCGCAACATCTTGCCGAATGTGGATGTCTCGGAGAAGTTGAGCTTGCAACCTAAGGTGTAATACGCCGCCTTCTTGCCCTGAAATGCTGATGTATCTATCATTATATATATAAATATGTGTAGCCCCAAAGGGCATATCGTTCTTTTGACGATGCAAAGATAGTAATAATTATCCGAAAAACACTCAAAAAACGGCAATTTAAAAAAGTGCATACTTTTGTTACAAACTTTAACATTTACTAAGTAGCTGATTTATAGCCACTTGCGAAAAAGTTACATTTTTACCCTAAAAAAAATCCAAAAAAAAGATACAACCTATTGAAAAAATGCCTAACTTTGCAGCGTTTTAATAAACATAATGATTGTTTTACAGATTTAAAAAGCTTAGAAAAATGAAGAAATTGGTATTTATGTTCGTAGCTGTTGTAGCTATCTCTTTCGCATCTTGCGGTAACAAGACAAACCAGGCTGCTGCTGTTGATTCAGACTCTGTAGCTGTAGTTGATACTGCTGCTGTTGATTCAGCCGCTTGCGATAGCGCTGCAACTGACTCAGTTCAGTAATTGCTTGCAATAGCCGAACTAAGGAAAAATTTACCGTTGGTCTCAGACCAGCGGTATTTTTTTGTCTCTACAAAAAAACTTAAGAAACCGACAAAAAAAGCGAATGCCCCTCGCTTCTCAGCGTGGGGCATTTCAATCAATAGGTATTAGCCTTCTAAGGTAAAAAGATTGTATTCAGGATAACGATGCAAAGGTACACATTTCTGCACAAATTAGCAAACTATTGTGCATGTTATATAGCAGAAAAATCCCACCTTTACTTAATTTTATTTAAAACGACTTGAATATTTATGATTTATGTCATTATTATCTCACTATTTATATAATTTTACAAAAAAATACGACGATTACATCAATAAAATGCAATCGTCGTAGAAGTGTTTTATTTCTTGTTTTTCAGACTTATCTTATCCTGTCGGCTGCTCTTACCAAACGCTCGTCGGCCATGATTCCCTTATATGCCAAGAACAAGAAAGCTATGGCAAATGCAGGAAGGGCACCTCCGAATTCAACCTGGAAGGTAGTACCGGAAGCTGCGTCGCCAAGGACATTGGCATACACGGCATATAGGATATACCAACCCACAAGCAGGAAGATATTAAACATACACATCTTGGCCTGAACCCTACGGTTGTGGTAGAGGAAGATTGTGTAACAGCTTAAGGCTGACGACGGCAACAGGATGGCAAACAATGGCCAGCAGTCAAAACTGCGCTGTCCATCTCCATCTGCAAGCCAAAGATTGAACTCCCTCATCGTATGCAGACCACCAACATCAAATGTGCCAATCTGCATACACAGACAGACAACAGACGCTATTACCGCAAGAAGGAGAAATATTGTTTGCTTGCGCTGTATCATTGGTGAGTGTCCTTTGATGGGTCACGCCAATATACCTTGTCCTCAATAAACTCCTGTGTGGCAAGGAGCGAAGGCTTTGGCAACTTCTCATAATAGCGAGAAATCTCGATCTGCTCGCGATTCTCGAACACCTCCTCAAGACTGTCGTTGTAAGAGGCAAACTCTGCCAATTTCTTGCTCAGGTCTTCCTTGATCAGGGCGGAAATCTGGTTGGCTCTCTTAGCGATGATTGCAACACTCTCATAGATATTGCCAGTATCCTTGGCAAGATCCATAATGTTACGCGTAACGGTATTTACCGGTGCTTTTGATTTCTTGTAATCCATAATATCTTTTAAAAACTTTAATCCTTTAATTTTTTAATTCTTTAATTTTGCGTAGCGACTCAGTCTTTTGTGATTTCTTTGCATTTCTTGATGTACTTCTCTGCTGTCTTGCGCTCGGCACTCTCGGGATATTCGTTGATGAATCCGTAGCACTCGTCCTCAGCGTCGCGATAGCGGTCGAGTTTCTTCTCCTCTACACTCTGGCGAGCCAATTCAAACTTGCTCTTCAT
>CALZMK010000290.1 GCA_945788545.1 uncultured Prevotella sp. | reverse complement strand
TGGCGCACCGTCAATGTATTCAAAGTAGCAGCACGATAGTATCGGTTTTCATTTAAATAATTTTTTTTCGAATTATTCTCATATTCCAATCTCTTGCTCCATGCGTTTGTGGCAAGAACAAGTCCCACCTTATATCCGGCAGGGAATACATCGGTAGCCCCCTCCTTACTGTCTTGTGCTATCTTTGGATAATACTTCAGTTTTACAGAAGTCATGCGGTCCACTCCCGCCTTTTGGCGGTCTGTGTCCATCTTTGTCCTCTCCCACATTCCGTCCTGGGTATTGGGGAATAACATGATGATATTAGCGTCCTCTATGCTCTTTGGTTCCTGTCCCACCTTATAATAATAATATCCCAACGAACTGTTCCAGCAAGTATTACCGCCAAGGAAAGTTATCACCACTTCTGCAGAATTCTTTATTTCGAGGTCAGAAGCATTGCGGAGTTGAGTTGGACAAGACTTGCTCGATTTTATCACCTGTGAATGTTCTGTGTAAATCGACGCATCTGGCACAAGGTCCTTGCCCGTATATAAATAGTTCACCTTACCATTACCGTCGTATGTACCCAGCCATTCCTTCCATCGCTTTCCAGCCTGGTATTCCTTCGGCACATCTGTGCGGGTCATATAGCTGTATCCATCCTCCTCGGCGGCACGTGTTGCGGTTCTCGCACTCCTTGTAATGCCCTCGGTATCTGAAGCCGTGATTGTGTTTCCCACAACATTAGCCTCCATAAGGGTCTTGGCAAAGAATGCGGGAGAAAATATCCACACCTTCTCCACACTCGCCGGCAATGTGAGAGTTCCGCTATACACGCAGTTCTCGTCGGTATATGCCGAGAAGAGAGGCTTCACGTCCTCCTTCATTGTATAACCACCACCCTCACTGTTCCATGTGAGCGGTTCCTCGTCATATATTTCGAAAAACACGGGTGTCTTTACACCGCAACCGGCATAGCTCACGTTAAGTGTTATCTCTCCGCTTGTTGTGGAGAAATCAAAGTCGTTGTAAGATTGGTCATTAGGCGCTGCCCCATAATGCGGCATAGTGAAATCTGCGCATGACACAAACGTCATTGCGGAAGCCAATATCATCAATATGACTGTTCCTTTAATTGAATTACATCTCATATTATTTCGGTTTTAAAAGATAATACATTTATTATTGGGAAATATCACATTTCGAATGCAAAAATAATAAATATCTACGTACCTTATATATTTTCAGCCCAATATTTATAAAAAATTAACCAAAACCAATCACTCATCAGTAATCACTCATCACCAAGTTGTCTTCAGTTGTCCCCGTTGTCGTCTAAAAAAACTCCTTTGACAATAAACGTTTTAATTTTCTCCTCAAGCCCCTCAGAAACAACCCTATTTCTGAACCACATTCTCTCAAACCCATCATCAAGATTTCCCCCCTTTGCCCTATACATCTTATCAATCTCCTTCAATTTAACCATACTTTGCTCCAAGATAGCAAAGCGGTTAAGTTTCTCCTTCTTTCCGTCAGGATAGACGTGATAGCAGTTATTCATTCTGTCAATCACCTCCACACTACCATCCTCGTGCACATCATAAAGCCAGTATGCCCGTTCATTGTCGCCCTTGAACACAATCATCGTGTTGGTATCTACAGCATAACATTCCACATCACCTCTGCCTTTCGATAGATGCACCTCATAGAAATACCCCCAATCCCTTGGAGCATAGTAATTACCCTCCCTTATCTCCCCATACATAAATGGGTCTTTCAGACGCAATACCAACCCCTTGAGATCAACCTTCAACAGTTGCAGACCGTCTTTCTCTACCACCTTTGGCAATGCCTCATATCTCAGTCCGTTCAACAAGTCAACATACTCCTTCCTGTTATTATCATAAACAATGGCGAAGTCCTTGTTGTATAGTTCAGCCGACGCACCTTTACCGAGTTTTCTGACAATATTTCCCGCCATATCCACAATCGCCAGTTTCGTATCGCGCAATCTCACAGAGGCGAGCCCATCCTTAATGTTGAAGACCCTAAGATAAGAAGTCCCGTCCAACACATCCTCCAGTTTGGAATCCCTTATCATCTGTTCCAACTGCTCATGAGAAACCACCAACGAAAACTCTTCTATTTGCTGATTATTGGTTATTGATTGCTGATTATTGGTTATTGATTGCAGATTATTGGTTATTGATTGCTGATAAAACTTTAATTCTTTAATTCTTTCATTCTTTAATCCGCTAAAAGCGGCTTCCCATTTCCAGCATCTTGTAGGTAGTCCGAACAGATGCAACAGTCCCACATTATCAAGTATCACGCAGTACTCCTTATTCTTGTGCGGTCTCAATCCTCGTCCCACCATCTGCAGATACTTCGCCAAAGAGAGAGTCGGACGAGCCAACTGAATAAACTCCACATCAGGACAGTCGAATCCCTCCGAGAAAATATCCACGTTTACGAGGACCTGTAATCCCGGCCCCCCTGCCCCCCGGTTGTCCCATCTTTCCAGTAATTCTTCTCTCACCTTTGCAGGAGTATGGCTGTCAATAGCCGCCGCCCTCACACCTTGGCTCTCGTAGTATTCAGCAATGCTTCGCGCATGATCGATGCTCACCGCATATACGATACCCTTTTTCTTCTTAGCAAACAGGTTATAACATCTGAACAATTGTTCGATAGACGGCCGTTTGTTCAGCACCTCGTTCATCTCCTTCACCTGATAGTCGCCATCCGCCCCACGTTTTTTCAGTGAGTCAATCAGCATTTTTTGTCTGCTCCCTTTGTTGATGGTCACATAGTCGAACGGTGCCAGCACCCCTTTTTGCATAAACTGCGGAACGGTAAGAGAAGTCAGCAACACATCAAACAAGTCCGTGAACCCCTTTCCATTCAGTCGGCACGGTGTAGCCGTCAACCCTAAGAACTTCGCCTCCGGCCACTCCTCCCACATCATCTTATACGTCTTCGCCAGTGCGTGATGTGCCTCATCCACAATCACCAAGGAGAAGCTCCCCAGCCCCCCAGTTGGGGAATTTCCTATGCGGCGGGATATGGTTTGTATCGATTCTATGACAATCTCCCCATTTGGAGGCTGTGGCTCCACCATTCGCTTGACGGTTGCCTTAATCTGTTCTATCAACTCACGGCGATGCGCCACAATAAGAATCCGCCCAGAACGCCCTTTAATCTTTTCATCTTTTAATTCTTTAATTACGAGCTCCGCGAGTACCATGGTCTTTCCAGTTCCCGTCGGCATTTGCACCATCACGCTTCGATGCTTTTCAAACGCCTCCCGCACCCTTGCACATATATCCAATTGATAATCTCTAAGCATAACACATCAGAGGGCTAAGAGCCTCCGCTCCCAGCCACATATTAATTAAAATAAAAAGTTATTCTTGATAATTCATGTCCATTATTGCCTCATTGCAATAAGTTATCTTCATTTGTCCCCGTTGTCCTCCATCCCCGTCCGCCTTGCGGACCAATTTTCTTTAATTAGTTCGCACATTATC
>CALZMK010000289.1 GCA_945788545.1 uncultured Prevotella sp. | reverse complement strand
GTAACCTCCTCTGCCATAGGCGCATTGGCATACATTGCCCATCGCGTCATGAAGTCGTTGTTGAGAGTGGAGGTGGGATATGTGTCATAGAAGTTGATGAGATTCTTGTTGAGACGCACGCCAAACGAGAAGTCGGGATAGCGGCGCGAGGTGATGATGCGCTCCTGCTGCAAGTCAACATCCCACTTCTGCTGGGTGGGGATGACGAGCGAGAGCGACGACTCCTTGGGGAACTTGGCCTGGCAGATGCTCATACGCTTGGCCTCGGGACCACGGAGCACGTAATAGTTCTCGCCGTCGATGGGAAAATATGACTTCCCGATGATGGAATGCCTACTGCTCATCAGCATATACAGGCGTGTGCCGTCTTCGCCAAGTCTCATCTTATATCCCGACTGCATATACAGGAAGGCAAGGGCGAGAGTTGCCTCATTGGTGTCCTTGCCATAGAAACTGTCAACCAGCGAGCTCAGCATCTCATAATATGCCCAGTCGGAGAGCTGGCGCTCCTCGCGTATCTTCAGGCAGTCGTGTAGAAGATTGTCGAATGGTGTTGCCATCATCTTCTGGAGGGCATCTGCCACGTCGTTCGACTTCACGCTCTTGAGGGTGAAGCGGCAATCGTCGCCAATGCGCACCTCACACTCTGTGCCAAACACGTCGAATGTATATTCGGGAGTGTCGATGGTGAGGTCTTGCTTAATGGGCGACACGGGCACCGGCTGCTTATAGATTTCCCTCTTCAGACGTATCACTCCGCCACCAAGTGTCAGGGCGCGAGCTCCGTCTTTGATGTCGATGGTTGTCGAGTCATCTATCTGAACGACAGGCACATCCAAGGGTTTCTTGTCTATCTTGTCCTTCTTGTTAAACTGAGGTATCTTCACCGCAATCTCCTTGCCATTGATCTTCTTTAGGCGAAGTTCGGGCAAGGTGTCGGGCTTGGTATATACCACTGGCGGCACAGGCTTTTCCTTTGGTGCGGCAATAGGTTTCTTGGATTCCTTTTTGGGCCAAGGAGCACGCAGGAAGTCAATATACTCCTGAAGACATTCCTTGCGGAAGTCCTCATATTCCTTCAACGCTTCCTTGCGGAACTCATCGAATTCCTGTTTGTAATTCTGCGCGCCTGCCTCAACATTCCATACGAATGTCAGCAGAAACAGTGGTATTATACGTCTTACCATACTATATATAATTAAATTTCTTTTTCAAGTACATAGAGCTGAGCCTTGTCAATCTGGGTCTGAGGACTGTATTCTCCGATGTTAGCGGGAACATAGGTTGGATCGCAGAATGTGAATCGGCGACCGTCAACTACAAAATAGCATCCGTCAACTTCCTCGCTAAACTCAATTGCCGTGGCAAGATGTCCGGGAACATATACGAGAGCTGTCTTTAGGCCTAACAAATCGCGCACAAGATGCGTGAGCAAGATGGCACGATCCTCGCAATCACAATAAGGATAGAAGAGACTTTCCTCGCCGAAGAACGGGCGGTCGTAGCCCCACACCTCATTGTCAAACTTATAATCGAATCCCGTCTGCACCCAATTCAGCAGGCGTGCCACCGACTCGCGCTCCGAGAGTCCCTGGAGCTTGGCGCTCATCTGCGAGTAAAGCTGGTTTTTCACTTCCTCCACCATCGGTGCATTGGCATACATTGCCCATCTCGTCATATCATCGTTACCGAGGATAGAACTGGGATAGGTGTTATAGAAATCTATCAGGTTCTTGTTGAGACTGATTGTAAACGAGAATTCGGGGTATCTCAACGAGGTTATCGTCCTTGGCTGGGTGGCATCGAAGGCAAAGTCCTGGATATTGGGAATTATGAGCGAGAGCCCCATCTCCTTCTGGAATGGCACGTCGCATATACTCATCCTATCGGGACTTGCGCCTCGCATGGGATAGAAGTTGTCGTCACCCAACTTATAATAGGCTCTTCCGGTGATTTTGTGCTTGGATGCCAACAACACGAACACGTGCTCGCGGTCGTGACCCATACGAATCTTATATCCCGACTGCATATACAGGAAGGCAAGCACGAGATTTGCCTCGTTGGTCTCCTTGCCATAAAACGAGTCAACCAAGTCGCAGAGCATCTGATAGTAGGCCCAGTCGGAGAGATGGTGCTCCTCACGCAACTTGAGGCAATCGAAGAGAATATTGTCAAACTGTGTGTTGAGCATGTTCTTAAGGGCATCGGCAATGGCATTCGAACCCACATACTCCAACTTAAACCGGCAATCATCGCCCATTCTCACCTTATATTCGGTGCCGAACGACTTAAATGCGTAATAGTCATTGAGCGACGACTTGTCTTCCTTCACTGGCGACAGGGGCTGAGGCTGCTGATAGGGGTCTTTGGGAGAGCGTATCCTCTCATACAAAGCCTCAACTGCATCATTGCCCTTGCCCGGCTTGGCGTTTGCCACTGCCTGCTGCTTCTTTTCCGACTTAAGGTTTTCGGGCAGGGCATCGGCATCCGCAGGAGCGTCCTTCTTCTTCTTTGAAGAGAAAACTCCCAAAATCTTGGTCTTCAGATTACCAATCTGCCTACTGAGCCATGAATTGGTCTCAGGGTCGGAGGCATTGCTGATTTCGGGCACGAACATCTCGTCTTCGGGCAGAGGTATGGGGCGTTCCACTCCAATCTCGGCCCATGCCTGACGCACAAAGTCGATGTATTCCGCAAAACATTCTTTGCGGAAATCATTAAACTCCTTCATGCTTTCATTTCTGAACTCATCAAATTCTCCCTTAAAGGTGTCCTGGGCATTGACATTAGTCATGCAGAGGATTACGAATAGTCCTATCAATAGTTTCTTCATCTTCCATTATATTTATGTTAGATAATCCGCTGCAAAAATAATAATATTTTCTATAATTTGCAAATAATTAATAGAAAAAAAGCGTTTCATCCCCCAAATTTAACATATAAATCCCTGCACAAGGGGATTATTGTGCAGGGATTTATCTTTTGATACAATATTATTACTTGTTCTTGGTGGCATACAATCCAATGCATGCTCCGATAAATCCACCCGACTGATGGGTGCTCAAGTTGACTGCATCAACGCCTTGGGCTATTGTATTCCAAGTAGTTCCGTCAAACGAATAACTGAAGTCATAATAACGTCCATCACCATGTATGCGAAGCTTGACAGGCTTCTCGGCACATTTCTCGCAGAGGAACTTCGAACCTATAACGACATTGTTCTTCTCGGCGCGGGTGAGCACGATGGCAGTACGACCGCCCACCTTCGTCTTTCCGAAGGTAAAGTTGTATTGCTCGTTCTGCAACAAAGCAAAACCAGCCAATTCCTTGTCATTTGCGGGGTCGAACATCACTTCGGTCTCGGCAGTGAACGTGTTGTGCTGCTGGCGACGGAACACTGCTGTGATGGGCTTCACCTGATGGATATTGGCATCCGAAGCCTTGATACTCAATCCCTTACTTCCCACGCTATATGCCGAAAGGTCGGGATTGCGTAGATACATCCAGCGCAT
>CALZMK010000288.1 GCA_945788545.1 uncultured Prevotella sp. | reverse complement strand
AGTAATTTTTATGAAAAGACAAAACAAGAAAGCATGCCTTGCGGCCATGCTATTGTTGCCGTGTATGGTATGGGGACAGCAAAAGGTTTAATCATACATCATAAAGATTTTTAAATGATTACTTTTCAAATTTCGCTGCTTTGGTGATATTTGTGTCGGCATCATCCTTGCCCAAAAGGAACTTATCGACAAAGGCTTCCACATCGGGATATTGACATATCGGCAACTGACAATGGGGATGACCGCCCACAATGGAATATCCCATGCGGTCGGCAATGCCAAATGTCTTCCATACCTCCCGTGCCGCTTTTGACGATACATAGTTGGATTGTTCGGCCATCCACTCATAATCGGTATTTCCGAGTACGAGCAAGGCACGTGGCGCAATGAGTGCCGCCAGTTCATGATGATCTATCGGCAGACGGTCAACACAGTCGGAGAAGCGGCGCATGCTCTCCTTAAACCATGCGTAGTTGGTGCGTCCTAATGTCTCCACGTTGCCCAAAGTCTCCGACACTCGCCATGAGTTGACACCGCCTCCACCAGGCTCTTGAGCTATCGTCAAGGCTATGCGCTCGTCGAGTGCTCCGGCAAAAAGAGCCATCTTGCCGGCAAACGAGCAGCCTGACACTGCTATGTGGCTCATGTCTATCCTTGACTCCTTACCCACTATTTCCAGTCCGTCGATAATGCGACTAATTCCCCAAGACCAAGCGCAATAGGCTCCCATCTCCGTATGGTCGGGATAAAGACGGTTGATAGGCTCCTGTCCGCGTTTCTGTGTGTGCGCCATCACCTGACTGAAATTAAAGGCTATCTGCGCCACACTTCTTTTATTGAATATCTCCCTTGGAAGCGAACCCGTTCCAAAACCGATGCCTATTATGGCTGGGAATGGCCCATCGCCTTCGGGATATTTGATAGAGGCTGTGAGTCGCAATGTCTCCTCGCCCACTCTAACATCCACTACGAGTGTGTCGTTGACAATCTGAGCTTTCATCTGCTCTTTCCTCACCTTAGGCTTTTCACCTATTTCATAGTGATACAACATCTGCATAATCTCCGAACGACGACGCTCCCAGTCTTTGAAGTCGGTTGAACGCCCACTGCCGTCTGTCCATGCAAAGGGGTCGGGCAGTTCGGTTATGCTTGGTAACTCCTCAAATGCCTTCATCTTTATACTTGGATAGCCCTCCGATGTATTCTCCTTATTGTAAACAAGAGGTATGCTATTCTTAGCCTCATCACTCGGACAGATGATGATTCGTCTGTAAGCTACAAGAGACATCTCCTTGTCATCACGCACCTCGCATACGACATGGGTGTTGCCCATCTGCATGTTCTGAGGCATAGTGATTGCGACCTTAGAACCTTGTGGCTCAAGTTTTATGTCGGGATTTGCACTAATGTCTTTCTGAATCCACCAATTAAACGTCAGTTTGTCGCCATCGGGGTCGTAGGATTTCGATGCGTCAAGGATTATTCTCTCCCCGGGATTTGCCTTTATGCTTATTGGGGCCAATCCTTGAATGCCGTTGACAATAACCACGGGATTATGATTACCCTTACCCTTCTCTGCCCATTGCATTCTTGCGATAAAGTCGTTGACTATGTCTTGATAGAATTTTTCCTCGTACGAGCGCGAAATGTCTTTCTGCGGCTGCTGCCAGTTGGTCCAAGCTATAGTTACTGAGTCAGGACACATGTTGCGGCGGAAACATCCCGCCCATCCTATCTGTTCGGGATGGTCGGCATCATGAAGTCCGTTGGGCATGATATTGAGAAAACTCGGAGTGTCGCCCTCCACACCCCATTTGAATGTTGGATACACCTTGCCGAGATTTCCTTTCCCCTGGATATGAGCGGCATATTGCTGCCATCCCTTGCTGCCCAATTCGCATTGTGTGAGCCATGCACTTTCGTCCCATATAAACATCAGGTCGTCGGCAAACTCCTTTCTCAGCCATTGGTGGGAACTGTAGGCACGATTCATTCTCATGGCATACACCATGTCTTGGTCTGTAATTGTGAATACCCTCAGTTTGTGCAGAAACTTCTTGAGTTCCTCAGCCGAGCGTTCCTTTTTCACTCGCCATATAGCCTGTGCCAATGTGTTTCCGCCTCCCCAGCACGTTATCCACAGAGGGCGGGGATCGTCCTCATCTACTAATTTTATAATTAGGTTGCTTCCCGGGGTGTCGTTGTCATCGCCTATTACCTTTATTCCCGAGCGTTGACTGCCCATGGCAACTCGGCTGCGCAGGTATTCCACGCTTGGCCAATAACCGATTGGCTGTTGTCCCTGTTCCTTGCCCAATGACAGAAAACGCTTCTGACCGGATCGCTTCATGAGTTTCCTCACGTCCTTCCCGTAGGCATCAATCACACGATATAGCGAGTCGGCCCATTCAGCAGGATATGGGTCGCAATTCCATCCTGTTGTGGTGATAAGTGCCTCTATCTCGTATTGGTCGGCATACGCCATAAGTCTCACCATCGACTCCATGTCGTCAGGTTCCAGGTCGCCAGGCGCGATGTCGGTCAACACCACTAATCTCGGTTTCAAAACAGCCTCCCCACTGGCAAAGGCTAATGTGTTGAAGGTTATCAACAATAATAAGGTAATAAGCTTTTTCATTTCTCTTTTCTTTGACATTTCTTTATTTTCTCATACAACTGACTTTCTTTTTGTCATTATATCAACGGAGTCATAAAAACAGGAAGTAGAGTATAAGTTGATTTCGGGTGCAAAAATACTACTTTTTCTTCTTTCCCCAAAATTTTTTAGTGCCAAAATCAAGGTTTCCCCGGAATTTTTGTTGTTCAAACTCCCAGTTTCCCCAAAATCTTTACCTAATTACATTCTATTCTTTGCATCCCGACCTGCTCCAGTTCCTTTATACTTGCTGTTTGCCGTGTTGAAACGATATGAGACGCGAAGCTGAACACAGGTCTGTGTCATGGTTGTCGTATATGTGTTGCAGAGCCTGGCTCGTGAGGGCATAGCTGAATCCGTCGCCCTGTCGCTTCACGGTGCGGATGCGCACTACACAACGCACCTCGCCACCATATTCAGCATCGGGATTGCTGACAACGTCTATCGACTTGATGTCTTCTGACATGAGGTTGCGGAGCTCAGATTCGTCAGTCACCTTCCTTCCATTTATATAATATATTAGGTGTGCCACGTCCAATCACTTCCAAATTTCCGTTTTTGCTAATCATACCTGGCACTTTGGCAAGCACTTCAAGCGAATTGCCCGCATGTTCAAGTATCGAACCGGCAACGGTTGTGACTACGGCATCGCCAAGGAGTTTTGTCTTCGGACGTGTTTTGCTGACAACGATTTCATTCAGCAAACTTGCTTCAATCTCCCCCCACCCTTCCTTTCGATGCAGAACTGTCCCTTTGTGTCGGTTATGCATACCGCAACGATGGCTGAGTCGGGAAGCGAGCGGAGTGAAACCGTGGCAAACTCCATTGGTTGTCCATTCTCCTCCGTCACTAATCCAATTAGATTCTGT
>CALZMK010000287.1 GCA_945788545.1 uncultured Prevotella sp. | reverse complement strand
TATTTGCGAACAGGTATTATATACTATCGATAATTAAGCTATTCGCCTCGTCTATCTTTGATGTCTGGATAGAGGCGAGGTATATCTGCGTGGTTGTCTCTGAGTCGTGGCCCATGGCTCCACTGATAACGTTGATGGGGACATTAAAACTCTGTGCTATGCTTGCCCAACTGTGACGGGCGACATAGAGCGTAAGGGGAGAGGAGAGCTGAAGACGTTCTGCAAGCTTCTTCAGGTTGCGGTTGATGGCTTGGGTGCTATTGCGATATTGCTTTTGTTCGGTGCCATCTTCTCGCTTGATAAGGGGAAGAAGGTATTGGGTGTGGGTGTCGGAATATTTGTCGAGGATGCGTTGTATGTCGGGCACGATACGTATTTGCATCTGTTGGCCGGTTTTGCTGCGGGAATAGTAGATATAGCCTTGACAGATGTCGGTCTTGCGTAGATAGGAAAGGTCGATGGGGGAGATGCCACGAAGATAGAAGGAGAGGATGAACATGTCGCGGGCGAATTCGATGCAGGGGCTATGTCTGAGGTTGGTTTGCTTGATACGCGCCATGTCGCTTCTGGTGAGGGCTCGCTTGGTGGTTTTATCGACGCCTGTATAGACGTTGCAGAAGGGATGGCGGTTGGCGGTGATGCCTTCTGTCACTGCCTTGTTATATACGGAGCGCAGGATGCGCATATAGAAGGAGGTGGTGTTGCGGCACATGTGCTGGTTGCGCATCCAGGTTTCGTAGGAGAGTGTAAACAATGGGTTAATGGCGTTGAAGCGCAGGTCCTTGCCATTGCGGAAACTCATGAGTCGGCTGAGTGTTTGTAGATAGTGGGCTGCCGTTTGCTCTCGCCCTGCGTCTTTGAGTTGGCTGATTTGCTGGCGAAAGAAGTTGAACACTGTGGGGGAGCCTTGGCCCCTTTTTGATTTTTTACTTGTAATATTCATGTCACTTTGTCATTAATTAATAAATAATGGCAAAGGTAACAAAAACTTCCGTAACATTACTTTACTTCCCGATGCAGAAGTGGGAGAAAATGTTGTTGAGTACCTCGGAGGGGGTGATGATGCCACCGGTGATGTCGGCAAGGGCATCGAGACACTGGCGGAGATCTTCACTCAGGAGGTCGTTGGGGATGTTCATCTCAAGGCCATCGAGAACGCGCGTGATGCTCTCCAGGGCTTGCTGGAGCGAGGCATAGTGACGGGCGGAGGTGATGATGGCGTCGTTTTCGCCTATCTCGGGAATGTCGGCCTTGGCATAGATGGCAGAGGTGAGCTCGTCCATTCCCTGGCCTTGAAGGGCGCTGATGGAGAGAGTGGGGAAGGGGAGTGATGACGAAGGGAGGGGATGCTTGTCGGTTTTATTGGCGACAACGATTACTTGTTTGCCCTCGCATCGTGTGGTGATGTCGGCAAGTTCTTCTTCCGACGGGATGGTGTCGATGACCCACAGGATGATGGCTGCCTTGGTGATGGCGGAATAGGAGCGCTCGATACCGATTTGCTCGATGACGTCGTCGGTGGTGCGCAATCCCGCGGTGTCGATAAAACGGAAGGTGACGCCGTGGATGTCGATGGTGTCCTCGATGATGTCGCGCGTGGTGCCGTGGATGTCGCTGACGATGGCTTTGTCCTCACCGACAAGGCGGTTGAGGAGGGTGCTCTTACCCACATTGGTCTTGCCGATGATTGCCACGGGAATGCCTTGCTTGATTGCCTGACCGGTGCGGAAGGAGGAGGCAAGCGAGGAGATGCGGTCGTGGATGGTGTGGGCAAGAGAGGTGAGCTCGGTGCGGTCGGCAAACTCGAGTTCCTCGTGGTCGCTGAAGTCGAGTTCGAGTTCCATGAGCGAGGTCATCTTGAGTAGTTGGTCGCGCAGGTGGGATAGTTCGGAGGATATGTTGCCCCGCAACTGTCCGAGGGCCATGTCGTGCGACGCCTTGCCTGTGGCGGCAATAAGGTCGGCCACTGCCTCTGCCTGACTCAGATCCATCTTGCCATTGATGAATGCACGGCGCGTAAATTCGCCAGGTTCAGCCTGGCGGCAACCGGCATCGATGAGGGTGCGGATTATCTGAGACATGATATATCTCGAACCGTGACAATATATTTCAACGGAATCTTCGCCCGTATATGAATGTGGCGTACGGAAGATGCCCACCATCACATCGTCGATGGGTGACGACGGGGAGGCGGCAAGAATACCATAATGGAGGGTGTGGCTCTTGGCATCGCTGATATTGCGACTGAAGAGACGGTCGGCAATATTGATAGAGTCGGGACCGGAGATTCGGATGATGGCTATGGCTCCTCCCGGGGGAGTAGCCATAGCGCAGATATTGTCGTATGATTTCATATTCTGTCGAGTACTGTGAGAATGAGTTTGTCGATGTCGTTCTGATAATTTGTCTCGCTGTTCTTGGCACGCCTGTTGGCCACAACCATGCAGCATGTCATCGCCTTATGACCGAGAAGACTGCTGAGACCGGCAAGGGCGCTGCTCTCCATCTCGAAGTTGGTGATGCGCAATCCGTCGTATTCGAAACTCTCTATCTTATTGTTAAGTTCGGGGTCGGCAAGGGGGAGGCGCAGGCATCTGCCCTGGGGGCCATAGAATCCGCCACAGGCACAGGTGATGCCCCTCACCATCTCGTCGCCGGCGATACGGGAGAGAAGTTCGGAGTCGGCTACTGCCACGTAGGGCGCGGGCATCTGACTGAGCCATGACGTGTGCTTGACGAAGGCTGCCTCGCAGGTGGTGTCGCACACTTCATCGCGACGACCGTAGTAGTTGAGAAGACCGTCGAAACCGATGCTCTTCACCGAGGCTATGAAGGTGCCGACGGGAGTATAGGGTTGCAATCCGCCGCAGGTGCCTATGCGCACAATCTGAAGGGAACGGAGCTCGTCTTTCTCCATGCGAGTGGAGAAGTCGATGTTGACAAGTGCGTCGAGTTCGTTCATCACAATGTCGATATTGTCGCATCCGATGCCGGTGCTCAACACGGTGATGCGCTTGCCTTGACAGGAGCCCGTGATGGAATGGAACTCACGATTGGACGCCTCACATTCGATCGTGTCGAAATGCGATGCCACAAGTTTCACACGGCCCGGGTCGCCAACGAGGATGACACGGTCGGCCAATTGTTCGGGGCGCAGGTGAAGATGGAATACAGAACCGTCGGCATTGATTATCAACTCCGACTCAGCGATGTAGTGTTTCATAATCTACCTCCTTGTATTTTAGTTATTTACCGAGTTTCGTTAACTCAATTCTTCGTATCTCCTTTGACATGTTATTGATCTCTATCTCGTATTTCTCGCTTTGCTTCTCGGCAGCGAGGAGTTGCTTCTTGTATTGCTCGCGCTGGGATTGTTTTGCCGTGGGATAGGCAATGCGCGCGCGCTCCATAGAGGTGTCGAGCTTGTTCTTCTTTCTGAGAAGTTCGTTGAGACCGACATACATCTCGGCAGCTTCGGGAGAGCGGAAATCGGAGAGAGTAGTATATGTCAACTCGTCGTTGATGACAAACGTGAAG
>CALZMK010000286.1 GCA_945788545.1 uncultured Prevotella sp. | reverse complement strand
ACAACTTTCTTTTCAAATAACCATCATTCCAATAGTTAAATCTTAACAATCGCCCCCAATTTCCTAAAGATTGTAAGCGGTCATTTTAGACCCGTTAGCAAAGAATTAAATGAAATTTTATTTTTTATTAAGAGAAAAAGGGTGTTATTATACCCATTCGGACACAGTTGCTGGCTGCCACTTGTGGGCAAGCAGTCCAACAAGTTTGTCATCAGCAGTATTCTTTATCCTGCGGAAGACATCACATAGATACTTTACTGGCTCCAATTTGTGATTTCGGATATTTGCGAAGACGGACATGAGCCTGGCAAAGCGCACACCGGCCTCAGGGCTGCCGACAAAGAAACTGTTGTTGCGGTACTTCGCTATCCTGCGTATCTGCCGTTCGCAGATATTGTTCGACAAGTCAAGACTTCCATCTTCAAGACAGCGGAGCATGCAGGGATATTCCTTCAGGGCATAGTTAACCGCCTTGAGAAGTTCAGGCTCTTCCTCTGCACTGAGGCTTGCCTTCAACTTGTCAAGGTATGACTTCATGTCGTTCAGCAATGGAGCTATCCGAAGCACGCGCTCCCTCGTGATCTCATCAGGATGGGTGAAACTGTCCTTGATGTTCCTGTCTTCCTTGAAGATGTCCTCGAAGATCTTAAGCATCTTCATCGCATCTATGGATACATCCTTCAATTTGTAGAAAGGCCGTCGCATATGGACGAGGCAGGCGATTCGGACTATCAGTTCTCCCGTGTCGTAACACTTGTATATCGGAGCTCCATCACTGTGAAGATAAAGTTTCTCTACAACGTCTTCGAAGTATTTCTGGACCGCTTCCTGGGTTCGGCGTCCGCGTTCATGGAATACAAACTGGGTCAGTCCAACCAAAGGAGCATAGTAACAGAATATCCACCGCTTGAAGTAATGGAGGTCATCCTCCACGTCCTCCTCCTTCTCTCCCTTGGCCGCCAGCCTTTTGTCCTTGCCCTTGACGGTGGTCTCGTCGCCATGTACCTCGCTATGAGTGGTAATCTCCTTCTGGAGTGGCTTGTCAAGAGGCTCAAGTATGTCAGCGCTCTTTTCTATCCAGTTCATGACGGTGGAATGGGCAAAGTTCAGCCCCATGCCTTTTAGCCATTCTTCCACTTCGCCGAGAGTCATGCCATAATGGAAGTGCATGGTAAGTATCTGGGCGATAAGGGACTCTGTGACCTGCGTCCGTCCCATACAGTTCCTGTATTTGTCGGGGAGGTTCACATGGTAGTATTTGCCGGCCGAGTCCTTGTATTTCTTGCGTCGTATGATATGGGCGCGTATGTATCCTTTTACATACGAATATCGCACCGTTATATCCTCGCCTATCTCGACTGCGTCTTCCGGCAGGTTGTCGGGGCGAAGGACAATGTCGTACTTCCCACCTTCCGCAGCATCAACGAGCGGTTGTTCACGCCTTGGCTTTTCCACCCCCTTCATGTCCTTGCGGGCCTTCACCTCACGGGCGATTTCCACAACCCTTTCGTCCGGGACATCCTCACCGTTAAGGTCAAGGTCATCGGCGTTCTCAACCTGCTGTTCGCCGTGGTGGTACTTTGCCGATTCCGTGTGCTGGCCATAAGACGTTACTTGCAGGTTCGCTTTCTGCTGCTCAAGTTGTTTGTTGCGTGCGGCCATTTCTTCGGGAGTGGATGGAGCAGAGTCTTTGGGAAGGGAGGTGGAAGGTGTGTTTCCACCTTCACCTCCATTTTCACCCTTAAGGGCATTAATCTCATTATCCTTGGCGGCAAGCCTGGCCTCGAACTCGGAAGTGAGCTTGCCAAGCTGCCTGGAGAACTCTTCCTTAAGTTTACGCTCGCGCATCTCATACTCAGCCCTTACGCCTGACACAACCGCATCGCGCAGGGAGTCCGACAGGGTCACGTCACCACGTCCCATCATGAAGGCAACAAGCTTGTCCATCATGTCGGACATCTGACTGACCTTCTCGCTCAAGTTCCTGTTCAGGTTCTCAATCTGGGCGCGAAGGTCTGAAATCAGGTTGTCCTTCTCACGGAGCTTCTGGCGAAGCAGCCTGTTGTCGGCTGCCTCACCGTGCGCTTTGGCACTGATTGCTTTTATGGACTTTTCTTCTGACTTCATGATGCAAAGTTACTAAAAATATTTGATATATGCAAATTATAATAAATTAAAAATCAATGCTTTTATGTAAAATTACATGTATTGCACGACCTTCTCTGGAATCGTGTCTTCAGGCATTTTCCCGCCTGTGCCTCCAATTTCTTCCCGACCTGTTTCTTCCGCATTTTCTGCATCCAAGTCGTCAAAATCAACCCTGCGGTCTTTGGGGACTATTCCTTCGACAAGATACACAAAGCTCTCCCAAGAGATATGGTAGCAGCCTTTCTTCCTGTCAAACACAGGCTCGACAAAATGGTCGGCATGAAGGATTTTTTCAGTCAGGATTTCGCCGCTGTGATGGAAGTAGTACATGCGTACCCGACGGCTGTCCTTCGAGAGGAAAATGTAGATGTCACCGTTGGTCGGGTCGCGGTGCAGCTGTCTCTTGATGTAGCCCCGAAGACCGCTATGGCGGTAACGTAGCGTTACAGGCTCACCACACAGGTAAAAATTGAAACCGCTTGAGATACTCAACATAAGGCTCCCTCCATTTCCTTTATTAGTGACACAAGTGCGGACTTGGAACAGCTGCCTATGTGAAGGCTGACTCTTGCTCCAAATGAAAGTTCAATGTCCTTCAACATCAAATCGCCAGAAGTTGTGACTTGGTTGGTGGTGCATGCCCTTGGTGCCCGCGGAGCAACATTGTCTATTACGAGGGGATGCAAACCCTGCTCGGCTTTCACCCGGGGAGTTTCTGTCTTGGGCTTACGGTAGGAGTCGTTGCGCAAACAATGAAGCATCTTGTTATAGCTCACTTTTTGGTCTCTACAGAACCCTTGCAGGTTCTTGCTCTTGTACTCGGTTCGGTACTTGCGAACCAGTGAGGCATAGTACTTGCCTTCTTCTTTTATGTTCATTTTGTCCAAAATTTAAAATTCGGGACAAAGGTACTATAATATATTAAGGTACACAAGACGGCCTAAAATGACTGCTTACTAAAGATTGACTAAACTTTCCCACCCAGTAGCCCTGAAAGGGCGAAATACTATAGGATAGGGTGTAAACCCTATCAATCAGATAGTTATAAAGTCATTCAGAGCCCTGTAGGGGCGACATAATGGAAAAGGGCGTGAGCCCTATAAACACACTAAAGCATAAATATGAAACTATGCCGCCCTTACAGGGCTAAACGTATTGTGTGTAACTGATTGATTAATAGGGCTCACACCCTATCCTATACTATGCCACCCCTACGGGGTTAAGGGTGGTAAACTTCAGCTGCTTAATTTGCTTCTTGTTGTTGTATATTCATATATATGCAAATAGCAGAGCCCTATGCCTCGTGAGCATAGAGCCTTGCCTGTAATAGAGTTGTCGAAAAAGTATCTTATTCGTTCGGTACCTTCGTGGAGATCTCAACACTCGAATCTCCCTT
>CALZMK010000285.1 GCA_945788545.1 uncultured Prevotella sp. | reverse complement strand
AGATACGCACTCCGCTAAATGCCATCGTTGGATTCTCTGACTTGCTTGCCATGCCTGGAAATGACTATACCGAAGAGGACAGAAAGCTATTTATCGATACCATTCACACCAACAACGAGTTGCTCCTGAAGTTGGTGAACGACATCCTCGATGTGTCGCGCATTGAGTCGGGACACATGGAGTTTGTCATCAAACCCTATTCCGTGAAGGAGATGATGGACAAGATCTATCAGACATTCCTTGTTCAAATACCTAAGCATTTGGAATTCCGCTATGCGAGCGATTATGACGTGATGGTGAATGTGGATGAGGGACGAATGCGCCAGGTAATCACCAACTTCATCACCAATGCCTCGAAGTTCACGCCCGAGGGCAGTATCACGATGGGATGGACTGTGAATGAAGAGACCAATAAGGTGGAGCTTTATGTGGAGGACACTGGCATCGGTCTGTCGGAAGAGGACCGCAAGATGGTGTTCAGCCGCTTCTTCAAGAAGGACGAGTTTAAGCAGGGCACAGGTCTCGGTCTCAGTATATGCAAGCTCATAGTGAGCCGTCTCGGCGGCAGCATCAAGGTGAAGTCGGAACTCGGTAAGGGCAGCCGCTTCTCAGTCTATCTCGATGTCGTTGGTGGGGTAGCAAAAAAGAGGAAATTGCTCCAATTCAACATCGATGGTTATCAGGAAGAATAATCTCTTAGAGGTCATATCATCCCCGTATTATCCACTGACGGAACAGGGGATCTACAAAGTCAAAACCGTCGCCTCTTTTTTCTATTATGTCTTTCTCTACAAGCACCCTCTTGTTGCGTGTGATAGTCTGCGGGCCTCCCAAGTTATAGCGATTGACAACCTCTGAGGCATTAAGGCGATATTCGCCGTTTGCCACTGCATGAAGCATTGCCATTTGCGATGCCGAAAGTTTGTCGGCATCGGATTCAAATACAGGTCTGTTAGTGTCTATTACCGACAATAATGCGTTGTCAACCATTTCCACCGTGGCTTCGTTCTCAGTGTCTGCCCATACAAAAAAGCTCAATTGCTGCACATACCATGAATGACAGTCCACGGCATCGCATATTCTTTCGGCTGCCTCACGGGATATTGATTTGCCGCTCTTGCTGAAAGTATCAATAATATAAGGAATCCAATATTCCTTGGATATCTTGTCAAGATACATCACCTGACCGAAACGATAGAAAGGATTGGATGAATTGTTGAAGATGTCGAGCATCATGTGGCGTTTGCTGCCATATAAGCAATATGTGGTGTGCTGATGCTGCTGCCATACGGAGCGAAGCATACCCTCAATCCTTTTCCATTCCGACAGGTTGGCAAGATTTTGAAACTCATCAATGCACACAATGACCTGCAATCCTCGCTGACGGGCAATTGTTTCAGGTAGATTCAGAATGTCTTCGGCACTTCTGCTCAGAGGCTTATAGCCAAGGTCAACCTCAAGAGCATTCAGAGGGTCGCTCTTGATTGTTATACTTGGACTGAGAGCCTGGATATATTTGCGGAACACCTCAATTCCTTTTTCGAAAGAAGAAGATACCCCATTGAATATGGCAGTAGCGTAGGCATTATAGAAATCCGCTTCGCTTGTAATCTTAAAAGCATCTACAAAGCAAACCCTGATGTTTTTGTTTTCTTGTAGCATCTCCTTCATCGTTGCCTTTACAAGCGACGACTTGCCCCATCTGCGCGGGGATATAAGCATGACATTAATGCCATTGCCCAAGAATGTCTTCAGGCGTTTTCTGTCCTCATGGCGGTCGATGAAATTCTCATCTTGCGCCAATTCACCGTATATAAATGGTCTTCTCATACTGTTATTATTGAATTCAACGGCAAAGTTACGAAATTATAACGGTATTTATATCAACACCTCTTATAATTTATGCTTTTTTATACAATAATCTTGAATGACGGCAAAATTCATTCGTGCTCAAATAAATGTATGTGATTGCAATGCTGGTCAATACAGCAGGACCAATCCTGCAATGGCGGCATAGATGGTCATGCGGATGGGGTTGATCTTGAGGAAATAAGTGCCGTAGAAAGTGGCGGCGAAGAGACCGCAGCTGATGAAGAACTGCCAGGGATTGACTGAGGGCAGACTGAAGTTGTCGGGAGTCATAAGAAGAAGTGTGGCTGCACCCAACAGACCGACAACAGCGGGACGCAATCCATTGAAGACAGATTGCACGGCATGGGTCTTCATATATTTGAGGAACATCTTACTGATAAGAATCATCAGGATGAATGAGGGCAGGACAAGGGCGAAGGTGGCTGTGAAACTGCCAAGCATCGACATAATATATCCAAAGCCGGCATTATGCACGGCGGTATATCCGCAATATGTGGCGGAGTTGATACCGATAGGGCCTGGAGTCATCTGACTAATAGCCACGATATTAGTAAACTGCTCGGTGGTGAGCCAATGATGATTATGCACCACTTCTGTCTGTATCAACGACAACATACCATAGCCTCCTCCAAATCCGAAGAGACCAATCTGAAAAAATGTTATGAACAAATATATAAATATCATAAATAGCGCAGCCCTCTTTAATTTTTTAATTTTTTAATTTTTTAATTATTACTCCTCCCCCAAGCGTATCCTATAACTCCGGCTAATAATATTATAATAATAGGTGAAACACCGAGAGCCCATATCGCCAAGGCAGAGGCAATGGGAATCCAACAGTTGGACCATGTAACCTGGGCAGTCTTTGCCATCTTCAAGGTAGGCACGGCAATGAGTGCCACTACGGCCGGACGGATGCCGCGGAACATGGCGGCAACAACTGGGTTGTCCTCAAACTGGCGGAAGAACATCGCAATGGCAAGGATGATGAGGAAAGAGGGTAGGGCAGTGCCTAATGCCGTGACGGCGGCTCCCTTGGCCTTGCGCATCTTATAGCCAATGAATACACTGAGATTGATGGCAAACACTCCCGGACACGACTGCGCTATGGCAACCGTATCGACAAACTCGCTCTTGCTAATCCATTTATGACGTTCTACTACCTCTGACTCTATAATAGGTATCATGGCGTATCCACCACCAAGGGTGAATACGCCAATCTTGAAGAATGTCTTGAAACTTGTCAAATAAAACTTGTCCAAAACAACTTTAATCCTTTAATTTTTTAATCTTTTAATTCTTTAATTTCTCCTCAATCCACTTGCGTGCATTGACAAATGCCTCAAGCCACGGTGTGCACTCATCCTGACGACGGCTGCGCGGATACCATCCGTTCTGCCATGGGAAGATGGCACGCTCGAGGTGGGGCATCATGGCAAGATGACGACCGTCGGCACTGCAAATACCAGCTACGTTGTAGTCGGAACCATTGGGGTTGCCGGGATACTCGGCATAGTTGTACTTTGCCACTACACTGTAGTTGTCCTCGGGCTGGGGCAGATAGAAACGACCCTCGCCGTGAGCTACCCATATACCCAGTTTGCAACCGCTCAGGGTGTGGAACATCACACTGTTGTTGCGTGGGATGTTGAGCGTGAGGAACTGGCTCTCGAATTTCTTCGAACTGTTGTGGC
>CALZMK010000284.1 GCA_945788545.1 uncultured Prevotella sp. | reverse complement strand
AGGAAGGCGATGATGGCGGGGACATGGCCACGGAAGATGAGCCAGTTCCACGGACCGGTCTGTGCCTCCACGATACCCGACATCTGCATTGTGCCAGTGAGGATGACGGCAGTGATAAGGCAGAGGCAGAGCGACATCTCGTAAGAGATCATCTGAACGGCGCCACGCATTGCCGACACTACAGAATACTTGTTGTTGGAGCCCCATCCGGCGAGGAACACGCCAACCACACCGATACTGGAAACGGCGGTGAGCAGGAAGATGCCTACATTGAAGTCGAGCACCACTGCACCATTGTTCCAAGGCAGGAAGGAGAATGTGCCTACAGAGGCTGCAATCACAAACAAAGGAGCAAGGAAATAGAGCACCTTGTCGGCCTTGTTCACGGTGAAGATCTCCTTGATGAGCATCTTCAACACGTCAGCAAAGACCTGGAACACTCCCCAGGGACCTACACGCATCGGGCCAAGACGGCACTGGAAGTAGGCACACACCTTACGCTCCATGAATATCAAGACGATGGCCAGCATGGCATATCCCAAGAGGATGCCCACACCCACCAGTACGCACTCGATAAGTATCGACCAGAAATCCCCAAGCCCGAGGGTGTCGCGCAAGAGGCAGTCAATCCATGTTGTAACTATACTAAAATCAAACATATAAGTTGTCTTTCTTAATTCAAATTGTTGTTATCTGTCGATGTCGGGAATAACGAAGTCAACAGCCGCACAAGTGGTGACAAGGTCGGCAATCTTCTGTCCGCGAAGCATCGGGTCGAGAGCACCGGTGAGACTGAGTCCCATAGGGCGCATCTTCAGACGCCATGGACTCTTGTCGCCCTTGGAGTCGATATATACGCCAAACTCGCCGCTGGCTCCCTCTACAGAGAAATACCACTGTCCCTCGGGCACCTTGATGATGGGCTTCTGCTTTACGTAGAAGTCACCCTCGGGGATGTTGTCGATGAGCTGTTCGATGATGTCGAGGCTCTGATACATCTCCTTGATGTGGATGAGATAGCGGTCCATAGAGTCGCAACCCGTCATGGTGATCTCCTGCCACTCCACCTTATTATACATATCGTAGGGGTGACGCTTGCGGGTGTCGTTGTGCCATCCAGCTGCACGGCCGGCAGGACCGGTGACGGCGTAGTTGATGCAGTCGTCGAGGCCCATCACTCCGACTTTCTCAAATCGGTTGTGGGTGATGACATTGTCGCCGAACACATCCATATACTCCTTGATCATCGGGCGCAGATACTTGCACAGCTTCTTGCAGTTTTGGATGAAGTTAGGGTCGATATCTGCCTGAAGACCACCTATTCTATAGTAGTTCTGAATGAGTCGTCCACCAGTGGTCTCCTCCATCACGTTGAGCACATGCTCACGGTCGCGCATGCAGTAGAGGAACGCGGTGAGGGCACCGAGGTCCTGAGCGCAGCAACCGCAGTAGAGCAAGTGAGAATCGAGACGCTGAAGTTCGTCCATGATAGTGCGCACATACTTGATGCGGTCGGTGAGCTCAACGCCCATAGCCTCCTCGACGACTCCCACAAGGGCATGACGATGCATCATTGCCGAGAGATAGTTGAGACGGTCGGTGAGGGCGAGAGTCTGAGGATATGTGTAGCTCTCGCACATCTTCTCGATACCGCGGTGGATATAACCAAGATGAGGATAGATGCGCTTTACGGTCTCGCCGTCAACAACAGTCTGCAGACGGAGCACACCATGGGTAGAGGGGTGCTGAGGACCGATATTTATAACATATTCATCATCAGTGAAGAGTTTGCGTTGTTCGCAAACAAGTTTTCCATCCTCATTAAGATTATATATTAAGGTGTAATCAGGCTCGACGTCGTCTTCGAGAGAGTAAGAGTCATCGAACTGCCAGTCCTTGCGGAAGGGATGACCCTTGAAATCATTGCGCAGATAGAGACGGCGCATGTCGGGATGACCCAGGAACTTGATTCCATAGAAGTCAAACACCTCGCGCTCGAGCAGGTCGGCCACCTTCCAAATTTTACATACAGTGGGGATGACAAAGTCGGCCTCGCCCACCTGCTTTGCCAGCATCTTAACGCTTGTGCGCTCGTGGGTGTCGGTGTTTTCAAGGATATAGATACATCCCAGTCCCTCCTCGCCGCCGAAGTCCTCTCCGACGATAGTGACGAGGTAGTCGAAATGCTTCTTCTCCTTGAGGTTTGCCATTTCGGAGGCAAACTTGTCAAAGTCAAATACTAAATTTTCGAGTTTCATTTGCCTTCCTCCTGTTCTTTTTTAATGTTCTTCACAAAGTCTTCAGGTACATCGGTTACAACGGCAGGCTTCTTCCATCCAGAGGCAATGGCCTCGTTGGAGAGTCCCAGCTGGCGCTCCTCGGCGTTCTGCTTGTGGTTGGCGCCACCAAAGAATTTCTCAATCTTCACCTTGCGCTGAAGCTGCATCATACCATAGAGGATAGCTTCGGGGCGGGGAGGACAACCGGGGATATATACATCCACGGGCACAATCTCCTCGATACCCTTTACCACATTGTAACTTGACTTGAACGGACCGCCAGAGATGGTGCATCCGCCTACGGCTACAACATACTTCGGTTCGGCCATCTCGTCGTAGAGACGCTTGAAGGCGGGAGCCATCTTGTGGGTGATTGTTCCGGCAACCATGATAAGGTCGGCCTGGCGTGGAGAGTTACGGGTAACCTCGAATCCGAAGCGAGAGAAGTCGTAGCGGGCACAACCCACAGACATGAACTCAATACCACAGCAACTGGTACCGAAGGTGAGCGACCACAGAGAGTTGCTGCGGCCCCAGTTGATGGCCTGGTCGAGTGAACCGACAACCACGTTGCATCCACCCTCGTGGAGCTCGTCGATAATTTTCTCTAAACTTGCATTGTCCTTGAACTCGTCGTAGGGAATGCTCTTGATAACAGGTTTCCTTACTTCCATTCCAACGCTCCTTTCCGCCATGCGTAAGCAAGGCCAAATACCAATACAAGCATGAAGAAACCGATGCTATAGATAGCCATGGTTCCAAACTGCTTGACGACTACTGCCCAGGGGTAGAGGAACATAGTCTCGACGTCGAACATAAGGAAAAGGATGGCGAAGAGGTAATATCCGATGTGCGTGGGAAGCCATGAGCTGCCACGTGTCGGAATACCACACTCGAATGGTTCACCCTTCACCGGATTGTACGAGCGAGGACCAATGAGCTTAGCAATTGCATAAGCAGCCACTACCAGTACAACAGCCGTCAGAATAACGGTGATGAATAATGTGAAATACATAAATTATAATATTATAAAATTTTGTTAGTCAGCAGCCTCAAATTCCTTCAGGAATCTAGTGTCGTTCTCAGAGAACATTCTCAGGTCGCTCACGCGATACTTTAGATTGGTGATTCTCTCGACACCCATACCGAAGGCGTATCCGCTATATACCTTGCTGTCGATGCCGCACTGCTCGAGGACATTGGGATCGACCATACCGCAACCGAGGATTTCAACCCATCCGGTGTGCTTGCAGAATCCGCAACCCTTGCCGCCGCAGATATGGCATGAGAT
>CALZMK010000283.1 GCA_945788545.1 uncultured Prevotella sp. | reverse complement strand
ATTTCCAACCTGTCTTCGCCATCTTGTCTGCATCGTTCTTGGCTGATACGATGCCAACGAAATCAGCAGCTACCATGGTCTGTTTTGTAGCAAATGCCACAGTGAAATCAGGGCAGTTGTTCAGATTCTCAGTAGTGGCATGTGCGCCCATGGCAATCATAATCTCCTTTGCGTCCCATTGACCGCCCCAAGCTGCGTTCATAGCATTGGGCTTGCCGTTCTTGTCGTATGTGCCGATAATCAGTACCGGCTGTGGAAGCATCCACGATTTTTGTCCAAATGATTTCATTCTTATTCTATTTATTGGGTTATCAATTCATTCAATTTATTGTCATAAACTTATCTGTTACTTCTTATTTCCAATGTTATATCCATATACGACCTCTTGCCGTCTATATAGTCGGCATAGAGCAATTCTTCGCTTTGGCCTTTGAGAACATGGCATTTGCCGCACAGCTCACAGTTGTGTAAGCATTTCCATTCGTTCAGGACATAATCCAAACGCTCTTCTCGTGTGGATGATTCAATACTCGGTGCGGTCATTATTTCCGGCTCAGAAAGTTTCTTATTCTTACGCAATGCCAAGCAGTTCTATCTCGAAGATGAGTGTGGAGCCTCCAGGGATGCCTGGCTGTGAGAACTTGCCATAACCCATCTCGGCAGGGATATAGACCTCCCATTTGTCGCCCACACACATTTGCTGCATGGCAATGATCCAACCTTCAATGAGGTCACAGAGACGGATTGCCAACGGAGCACCGCCACGGCTGCTGTCAAACTGCTTGCCGTCAATGGTACGACCTGTGTAATGGGCAGTAACTATGCTTCGGGGTGTAGGATGTTTTCCGTCAGTCTTGCCCTCTGCCAATACCTTGTAATATATTCCCTTGGGGAGCGGTTTCACTCCCTCTTCTTGTGCTTTAGCTGTAAGCCAATTTTTGTTTGCTTGTGCGTATTCTCTTTTATTCATGCTCATACTATATGATTTGATTTCTTGTGCATTGTCTTGTGATGCCAAAGCTCCTATGTTACCTCCGATGATTTGGGAATACTGTTTTTTTAATGACACGTATTCTTTTTGTTCCATGTATCAGCATGAGAAGAGTAAAACCGATGCCAATTTTATAATGTAACAGTCCGATATGTGTGTTTACACCCCATATCCCAATAAGGGCAATTCCGGAAAGCATGGTGACCAAGCATGCGACAGAAAGCATTGTTGTCATAGGCTGTTTTTTAAAGATTGTGTTTCGACGTAAAGCCTTGAACCAGGTCCGATGAGTGTGAACGTGATAGGCAAGCAATACAGAAAACGAAACAGCTATGATAGAATGAACAACTGCCAAAATCTCCCATATTTGGTGGTTATCTCCATGTCCGGCTGTGTGCAAACCTATGCCAGACAGAATCGTAAATAGTCCGAGCGGATATAGTCCGCAATCAATCTTGAAAATTTTCTTCATTGTATATTATTTGCCTTAAAACTTGAAATGAATAGGTTTTGCAAACTCATCTCTATTCTCCAGTCCCTTTACATGGCCGAGGTTGGTCATCCACCCATCGATGTTTTTAAGATAGAAAACCTTGAAGATGGGATTGTCACGCATGGTCTTGTATAGCGCATTCACGATGGCACTCTTTTCTATGATGGCATTCCTAATGTCCTGCCTTTCTTCAAACACAACCTCAGCCGAGAGACGGATCCAAGGAGTCTGCATCTCGTCCTTTTCCAGTTTGCAGCCGCAAAGTTCAATGCAGGGATTGGCTTGCAGTTCCGCAAAGACCTCCTTCTTGGAGTTGGTGCAAAACCATAGTTTCTCGTCCTCCAACACCATATACTGCATCGGACGAACCTTCGGCTTGCCGTCCAATCCTATCGTCGCCAAAAACTGGATTCCGATATTGTCCAGATAGTTGGCCAAATCACGTAATGTTATCTCTTGTTCCATAATGACATTTATCCTAAAAACGGGTCAACCGACGCACGAAGCAAGAGCAGAGTCGAGCTTGCTCAAACTATGCCTTGCAAGAAGGAGGAAGACGAAAGCCAACCGACGCACGAAGCGAGAGCAGAGGCAAGCATCCTATTTACCCACGCAGAACTCCCTGAATATGGTGTGGAGCACGGAGTCGGGGGTAACTTCGCCAATGATGTCGCTGAGGTGGTGGATGGTTTCGCGGAGGTCTTGGCTCACGAAGTCGCCGGAGAGCTGGGCGTGGAGGCCGTCGATGACTCGGTTGAGGCTTTCGGAGGCGCGGGTGAGGGCTTCGTAGTGGCGGAGGTTGCTCACCACCACATCGGTTTCTCCGCCGGCGGCCTTGTAGGCCTCGAGCTGGCCGGACAGGAAGGTGCGGAGGCGGCTGACCGACTCGGCACGCTGGGCACAGAAGGGGCAGAAGATCTTGTGGTGGGCTTGCAGGGCGGCGGGGAGGGTTTGCTCTACGGCCGCTTGGAGTGCGGGAAGTTCGGCGGCGGGGAGGCGGTCCGTTTTGTTGAGAATGACTACCAGGCGTTTTCCCTCTCCGCAGAGCGGCACGATGCGCGGGGCCAGCGCTTCCCACTGCGCCTCCCACCGGGTGGCATCGAGGAGCCAGAGCACCAGTTCGGCCTCGTCGATTTTGGAAAAAGTGCGTTCGATGCCCATGCGTTCCACCGTGTCGTCCGTGGCGCGGATGCCCGCCGTGTCTATGAAGCGCAGCAGGGTGTCGCCCAGACTGACGGTTTCCTCCACGGTGTCGCGGGTGGTGCCGTGCACATCGCTCACCAAGGCCCGTTCCTCGCCCACCAGCGCGTTGAGCAGGGTGGACTTACCCGCATTCGTTTCGCCCACAATCGCCACGGGCACGCCACGCTTCAGGGCATTGCCCAGGCGGAACGACTGGCGCAGCCGGTCGATGCGGCCCAGGGCGTCGGAGGCCAGCTGGAGCAGTTCCGAACGGTCGGCAAACTCCAGGTCCTCGTGGTCGGAGAAGTCCAGTTCGAGTTCCATGAGTGCCGTGATGTGGAGCAGTTTGTCGCGCAGTTCGCGGAGCATGGTGCTGTAGTGGCCGCGCATCTGGTTCATGGCCATGCGGTGGTTGGCCGCGGTGGTAGAGGCGATGAGGTCGGCCACGGCTTCGGCCTGGCTGAGGTCCATTTTCCCGTTGAGGAAAGCCCGCTGCGTGAACTCCCCGGGGCGTGCCGTTTCGCAGCCCTGCGCCAGGAGCAGTTCCACCACGCGGTGGAGGATGTAGCCCGAACCGTGGCAGGAAATCTCCGTACTGTCCTCGCCCGTATAGGAGTGGGGTGCGCGAAACAGGCTGACCAGCACCTCGTCGACCGTTTCCCCGTTCTGCGGGTCCACGATGCGTCCGAACGAGAGCGTCCCGCTCCGCTTTTCAGAGAGCGCCTTGCTCCCCATTCCTTGGAAAATGGCAGCCGTTGCCTCGATGGCCTGCGGCCCCGACACACGAACGATGCCCAATGCCCCTCCCGAGGGAGTGGCCACGGCACAGATTGTTGAAGACATGGATAATGAGCTTTTTGTAGATTGAGCTGCGAAGATAGGAGTTTTATTTCAATTAGGAATTAGGAGTTAGGA
>CALZMK010000282.1 GCA_945788545.1 uncultured Prevotella sp. | reverse complement strand
ACAGAAGTCATTAACAACAACGAGAAGACCGTCAGCCCTCTGCTCGACCTGTATTTCAAGACCAATATCGGTAAGAACCAAACCATCCTCGCCAATGCCACGGGAGCATACACACATACCGACTACGGCTATCTGTTTACATCCGACAAGACTTCTTTCGGTTATAATACTCTCGGCAAAAAGTGGTCGCTTAATTCGGAGGCGATATATGAAAACAGGATGAAACCCTTCACCCTCTCGGCAGGACTTCGCTATGCCCAGAAATACATCGACAACGACTATTCGGGCGATGCCGTTTTTGTGTCTCAAATCCATGCAAGCAACGTCTATGCCTTCTCACAAATCCAAGGCTCGTTGTGGAAAATTGGTTATATGGTGGGACTTGGACTTAGTCGTGAATACTATCGCCAAGGAGAGACGATGTATGACCGGGTGTGGCTCCGTCCGAAACTCAATCTCTCCATGCCCCTTTCCAAAAGCCTCAGGCTCAACTACACCCTCACCTCCTCACCTGCTTCGTCCAAACTGCAGAATATGAGCGGAATGTCCATCGTCACCAACGAGATGGAATATTCGGTTGGCAATCCTGATTTGATTATGGAAAGGCGCGACGACCACACTCTCACCCTCAGCTATCAGTCGCCCCGGCTCTACACCCAACTGATGACATTCTATCGCCACAACGACCATCCCGCTATGCAGCACATACGTCGCACCGCCGACGGACTTTTCGCCAAGACCTTCCTCGAAGGCCGACGCATTGACATGCTCATGCTGCAGAGCTACAGCAACTACGACATCATTCCCCAACATCTCAATGCCTATCTGTCGGCAGAAATGCTGACCATCTGGAATGACGGACAGGACTACAGCCATCGCCTCACATCATTCAACTTCAACGTGGGACTCACGGCATGGCTCGGCAATTGGACAATAATGGCAACAATGGACAACGGTTTTCATTTCATGGAAAACGAGTATGAAAGCCGCAACATCTTCTCCGACTACATCAGTGTATCATATAGACTTAAGAATCTCACCGCAAGCCTCTTCTGCCAGAACCTGTTCAAGAGCAACGGCAAGATAGAAGAGGTGGAAAACCACAACCACCTCGCCCACAAACTCCTTGTAGCCCGCAACCGCGACACCTCAAATTGCATCGGCATAAAAGTGGCATGGACATTGTCGAAGGGACGCAAGTTCAAAGGCATAGAGCGCAACACCGACAGCTTGAAGGACAAGGAGACGGGAGTGGCGAAGTCGGGGAAGTAGTGGCAAGAATACGCCAAACTCCCAAATCACAGTGCAATAAACGTTAAAAGACAAAGAAAAGCCTGCTTTTATTTTTCGGTGAACGATGTTTTTTGTATCTTTGCCGAAAAATAAAAGAATATATGAAAAATGAGAACCAGAGAATAGTCTTTATCGACTATATCAGGATGGTGGCGTGTTTTCTCGTTATGTTCGTACATGCCAGTGAGAGTTTTTATGCTGCCGACACTTCCGGTTTGGCAGGTAATGTTTCTATGTTGATGAACGAATCAAATAGGTTTTGGGTGGCGTTCTACGACGGAGCGGTGGCGCGCACTTGCGTACCGCTGTTCATGGTGGTGAGCGCTTTCTTACTCGTTCCTGTGGGAAATAACGTTAGCATGAAGGCATTCTACAAGCGCAGGCTGCTTCGTGTCGTACCGCCCATGGTATCCTTTATGCTACTATATACCTTTCTTCCGCTCGCATGGGGACAAATGTCGTGGGAGCAGTCGTGGGAGGACTTTACCCTGCTGCCGTTCACATTTCCGTCAATGGCTGGACATCTTTGGTTTATGTATCCGCTTATCTCACTGTACATAATCATTCCAGTGGTTTCACCATGGCTTGAGAAATCATCAGCGTCCGACGAGAAACTGTTTCTCACTCTCTTTGCCGTATCGACCCTCGTGCCATGGCTTACCCGTTTTGTCAATGCCGACCTTTGGGGGACATGCTTCTGGAATCCTTATTTCGGCATGTTCTACTACTGCTCTGGTTATCTCGGCTATTTAGTCATGGCCCATTACATACGTTTCCATCTCAACTGGGACAAGCCAAGGCGCATGAAAATCGGCTTGGCATGCTTCCTGACAGGAGCAGCTTTCACGGGATGGTCTTTCTGGTATGTTGGAGTACCAGGCCAAACCATCGATACACCAATGCTTGAATGGTCGTGGGAATTCTGCACGCCAAACGTGCTTATCGCCACTTTCGGAGCTTTCCTGATGTTCAGCTGTATTGGAGGCAAAAGCACACCACGACTTGTGGGTCTTGCTTCCCGCTTGTCGTTCGGCATGTATCTCATGCACCTTTTCTTCCTTAGTAATATCGCACCTATATTTGTTAATGGCGACCTTACGAATCCTCTTCTGCCAGTATGGCTGTCGATTCCCTCCATTGCAGTATTTACCTTCATGTTCTGCTTCATTACCACATGGGGCATATCTAAACTGCCTGGCAGCAAATGGATTGTAGGATGTTAATACGGAATATACAACACTTGAATAATATATTGTAACATGAAACTTGATGGAAGAAGAATGAGCGACAACATCAGTGATCGTCGCGGAGAAAGAATGAACATGGCTGGCGGTGGCATGGGCTTGCTCAGGCTGCTTGCCATACTGCCCGGTGGTATAAAAACAAAACTTATCGGACTTGCTGTGGTAGCGGCAGTGGTGCTGGCCACACAAGGCACATCGGGACTGTCGGGACTCTTGGGCATATCATCGTCGCCACAAACTGAGCAAACTCAGTATAAAGGCACTCCCGAGGAACAGGAACTGTATAAGTTTTCCGCACAGATACTTGCCGGAACTGAAGACGTGTGGACCGAACTCTTTAAGCGGATGGGCAAACGTTATATCCCGCCAAAGATGGTGATATATAAGGATGCTGTACAGTCGGGGTGCGGAAACGCGACCTCAAGCACAGGTCCATTCTATTGCTCTGCCGACCAGACGGTATATATAGACCTCTCGTTTTTCATGAACATGAAACGGCAGATAGGAGCCGACGGCGATTTCGCCTACGCTTACGTCATAGCCCATGAGGTGGGACACCACGTACAGTACTTGCTTGGCGACCTCGACCGCATGCACGAGCAGATGGCTTCCGTGAGTGAAAAGGAAAGCAATAGGCTCAGCGTACGTCTCGAACTGCAGGCCGACTTCTACGCCGGCATTTGGGCATATCACGACAACCGCATTTTCAGCAGTCTTGAAGACGGCGACATCGACGAGGGTCTCGAAGCAGCCCGTAAGATTGGCGACGACTACCTTCAGAAGAAAGCCCGCGGCTACACCATTCCCGACTCTTTCAACCACGGCACGTCGGCACAACGCAGCCGCTGGCTCAAACTCGGTGCCCACACTGGCGACCTCTCCCTCGGCGACACTTTCTCGCCGGAATACGGCAGCCTGTAACATTCGTGGATAGGTATTACATATAGCTTGGGTGAGAAAGTTTATGCTCTTGTGATACATTATAATATACTCAACTTTCGCTTTAATTTTGCAGCGTGAATAATAGAGTATCTACGACTCTTAAAAT
>CALZMK010000281.1 GCA_945788545.1 uncultured Prevotella sp. | reverse complement strand
GCGCTGCGTGACGGGGACTCTTTCGATAGGGGCGGTCTTACACGAGGTAAGACCCTACAACGGATCGGGGCGACAAGATGGGCGCGAGAGAGCACAGCGATGGCGGCGGCACGTTAGAGGGCGCGAGAGAGCACAGCGATGGCGACGGCACGTTAGCGAGATGGGGCAAGGTTAGAGGGCGCCGGGCATAACGCAAGCGGACGGCTCGTTAGAGGGCGGCGCCGGGCATAACGCAAGCGAGCTGCGCTTTTGCGCGGCAGTGGATGAGAATTAAATAGAGGGGTTAATAACTATAAGGAAGGATAACAAAAGGAACGCCTACGGCGTCGGCAGTTGAAGAACTGTCGGAAATCGTTGGGAGTGGAAGTATATACAACCAACAGGCAACGACGCGATTATCCTACCTATTTTGAACATAAGGATAATTGAAAAATTATACACAAATCATGAGTAGATGTTATATCTACCATGACGCACTCTTAGAAAGTGCGTGTGTGTATTTGGTGCAAAATTACTAATTTATTTGTATTTATTGGAAGATTTTGCAGTAAATATATGTATTATTAAACTATTTTAACCTTAATCAATGATTTCTCTAATAATCCAAGACCTTGTACTTGGATTGCTGGGACTTGTACTCGGGAACGATTTCCTTCATCTTACGCACTATCGCCATGTCGTCGAAGGTGTAGGAGAGCTGCAGGAGCTCTTCCTCGTTCTGCTTAGCCAACTGGTAGGGATACTTGCGCACCTTGGCAATCTTGATCTTGGGATGGATGGTGGGAACGGTTGCCTCGGCGTCGTTGAGGACTTCCTCGTATAACTTCTCGCCATCACGCAAGCCCACGTATTTGATGTCAACGCCATGCACGCCGGAAAGGGCTATCATACGCTTTGCCAAATCGGCAATGCGGACGGGTTTGCCCATGTCGAAGACAAAGATCTCACCACCCTTGCCCATCGTACCGGCTTCGAGCACCAGTTTGCATGCCTCGGGGATGAGCATGAAGAAACGGATGATGTCGGGATGGGTGACGGTGACGGGACCGCCCATGGCTATCTGCTGGCGGAAGAGGGGTATTACCGAACCATTGGAGCCGAGGACATTGCCAAAGCGGGTGGTGACAAACTGGGTGATGCCTTCGACCTCGCCATCGAGGATGGCCTTGTTGAGCGACTGGCAATAGATCTCGCAGATACGCTTGGAGCAACCCATGACGTTGGTGGGGTTGACTGCCTTGTCGGTGGAGATCATGACAAACTTCTTGGTGCGATACTTAACTGCCATGTCGGCCATCACGCGCGTACCATATATATTATTCTGTACTGCCTCGGAGGGATTGTCCTCCATCATGGGCACATGTTTGTATGCTGCTGCATGGAAGACATAGTCGGGACGGTGCATGTGGAAGATACGCTCCATACGCTCGGCATTGGTGATGCTGGTGACGATGGTGTCACATTCGATATAGGGATAGTTCTTCTTCATATACAGACGCACATCGTGCATGGGGGTCTCTGCCTGGTCGATGAGGACAAGGCGCTCGGGCTTGAACACGGCTATCTGCTTGACCATCTCGGAACCGATGGAACCGGCAGCGCCTGTAATCAATATGACCTTGTTCTCCAAGAGTCGGCCGATGGATTCCATATCCACCTCTATCTTGTCGCGCGGCAGAAGGTCCTCGATGTCCACTTCTCTCATCTGGAGATGTATCATCTTGCTCTTGCCGTCCCACTTCTGGGCCTCGGGCATCATCATTATCTTGATGCCTGACTGCGACAGACTGTCAACAAGGTCCTGATTCTCGCGGAACGCCTCGCTGCGCATGGGACTGACAAAAAGGGTGCGCACGCCCTTGCGCTCCATATTACGGACAAGGGTGCGGTCCCAATAATACACATTACAGCCCAGGAGGAACTTGCCCGTCATATTCTCGTCGTCGGTGACGAAGCCTCGCACGACATAACGCGAGGGATGCTCGTTGCGGATGGACTTGGCAAGACTGATGCCGCCCTCCTTGACGCCGTAGATGAACACGGGGATGGCTTCCTCGGTGACAAAACAGAAGTCGTAGGTGTATTTGACAAGGATGCGCACGGCACACATGATGAGAACAGCCAATCCGCATGCCACAAGTTGGGTGCGGAGGGAGATGTCCATCATGTGGATGTTATCGACAAATGGCATCCATATATTGTTGAGCAGAAAACCAAGGATGAGCGCACTGCCACAGCGGATGAGATCGACGAAGGAGGAATAGCGCACAATGCCGGAATAGGTGTGGAACACCTTCATCGCAACTGCCATCAGGGGCATGCAACATACATAGGAGAGGATGTAATTCCAGAAATGGTTGATAAACATATCACCTCCCATCACAAGATAGACGGCAAACATACCGGCTACCATGATGTTAACACAGTCAATGATCAGGATACCCCAATATGGCATTGCGCCATGAGAGAAGTACCAGTTGGTTAACTTATTTATTATTGTTATATCTTTTATCTGCTTCACTATCTAATGTTTTAAGATATTGTATTTTTCAATTTGCGATGAATATCGCTTTTCGGGTGCAAATTTATATAAAATAAATTATTCTTGCAACATTTTTTATACAAAAAACATTAAATCATACTTATTCATCATATCTATCCTTTGATATTTCCAACTTTTATACTAACTTTGCGGTGATTTTTTACAATAAAGAACAAAAACAACCAAAGTATTATGCGTGTAATTATAGAACCGGATTACGACAAAATGTCGAAATGGGCGGCTGACTATGTCGCCAAAAGAATCGTCGAGGCAAAGCCCACGGCGGAAAAGCCTTTTAAACTGGGATGTCCCACGGGGTCGTCGCCCTTAGGACTGTATAAGGAACTGATAAAGAAGTATGAAGCTGGCGAGTTGTCGTTTGAGAATGTCGTGACATTCAATATGGACGAATATGTTCATATCCCTGAAGCTCATCCCGAGTCATATCACTCCTTTATGTGGACAAACTTCTTTTCACATATTAATATAAAGCGTGAGAATGTGCATATACTGGATGGAAACGCGCCCGACCTGATTAAGGAATGTGATGATTATGAGAAAGCTATCGAGGCGGCTGGCGGTATCGACCTGTTTATGGGAGGAGTGGGACCCGACGGACATCTGGCATTCAACGAACCGGGTTCGTCGCTCACATCAAAGACACGTATCAAGACACTCACCACCGACACCATCATAGCCAACAGCCGATTCTTTGACGGCGATCTCAGTCAGGTGCCCACACAGGCATTGACGGTAGGTATCGGTACGGTGATGGCTGCCCGCGAGGTGCTACTCGTATGCAACGGCCACCACAAAGCAAGAGCCTTGAAGCACATCATCGACGGCGACATATCCCACAAGTGGACTGCCTCCATGCTTCAGATGCACCCCAAGGCTATTGTTGTATGCGACGAGGCGGCTTGCGACGAACTCACCGTCGGCACATACAAATACTACCTCGACAAGGAGCGTGGTAACTTATAACAGATACATTGTCAGGCGGGCGTAGGCTTTTTGTGCTTCACGCTCGCTTGACAGCATTTTC
>CALZMK010000280.1 GCA_945788545.1 uncultured Prevotella sp. | reverse complement strand
TTGCACAAGTCATGGAGCAACGCCTGCATGCTTAGGATATGAGGGATTCCCCAAGAGTGTGTGCACGAGTATCAACGAGGTGGTGTGCCACGGCATACCCAAGGAGGAGGACGTGCTGCAGGAGGGCGACATCGTGAATGTGGATTTCACCACTATCCTCGACGGATATTATGCCGACGCGTCGCGAATGTTCGTCATCGGAAAGACAACGCCCGAGAAGGAACAGTTGGTGAGGGTGGCTAAGGAGTGCCTGGAAGTGGGTGCCGAGGCTGCCAAGCCGTGGGGATATGTGGGCGACATCGGTCATGCAGTGCAGAAGCATGCCGAGAAATATGGCTATGGCGTGGTGAGAGACCTCACGGGCCATGGCGTGGGACTGTCATTCCACGAGGATCCCGAGGTGTCGCACGTAGGTCATCGCAACACTGGTATGCTGCTCGTCCCCGGAATGGTGTTCACCATCGAACCGATGATCAACCAGGGTACATGGAAGGTGTTTATCGATGCCGACGATGAATATGGTTGGGAGGTGATAACGGGCGACGAATTGCCCAGTGCGCAATGGGAGCACACTTTCCTCATGACCGAGCATGGAGTGGAGATTTTGACTTATTAATATATATAATAAGGTGTAAATGGAAGAAAAGAAGGATATTTATATACTCGGAATAGAGAGCAGTTGCGACGACACGTCGGCGGCAGTTTTGCGCAACGGCGTCCTGCTGAGCAATGTTACAGCCAGTCAGGATGTTCACAAAGCCTATGGTGGAGTGGTGCCAGAACTGGCATCGAGGGCTCATCAGCAGAATGTGGTGCCGGTGGTTGACCAAGCCATCAAAAAGGCTGGCATCACCAAGGAGCAACTATCGGCAGTGGCATTCACCCGAGGCCCGGGATTGATGGGCTCACTGCTCGTGGGGGTGAACTTTGCCAAGGGATTCGCGCGTGCCCTCGGTATTCCGCTCATCGACGTCAACCATCTGCAAGGACATGTGATGGCTCACTTCATTAAGGAGAGCGACGACGACATGTCGGCTCCGCCATTGCCATTCCTCTGCCTGCTGGTGAGTGGCGGTAACTCGCAGATTGTCAAGGTGAATGCCTATAACGACATGGAGGTGTTGGGGCAGACTATCGACGATGCCGCGGGCGAGGCTATCGACAAGTGCTCGAAGGTGATGGGGCTCGGTTATCCCGGTGGCCCTATAATCGACCGACTGGCGCGCCAGGGCAATCCGCATGCATATAAGTTTGCCGAACCACAGATACCCGACCTCAACTATAGCTTCAGCGGACTGAAGACTTCGTTCCTCTACAACATGAGAGACTGGGTGGCCGAGGATCCCGACTTCATCGAGAAGAACAAGGAGGACATTGCGGCAAGCCTGGAGTTCACCATTGTTGACATATTGATGAAGAAATTGCGCAAGGCAGCCAAGATCACCCGCATCAAGCATGTGGCGGTGGCAGGCGGAGTGAGTGCCAACAACGGACTGCGCAACGCATTCAGGGAGCATGCCGATAAATACGGCTGGACGATATACATCCCCAAGTTCAGCTACACCACCGACAATGCCGCCATGATAGGCATTACGGGATATTACAAGTATCTCGACGGGCAATTCTGCAATATCGACGCTCCGGCATTCGCAAAAGTGACATTCAAATAACTTAAAAACAGATATATAAAGACATGGATTTTGAAAGCAAAATAACCAGCAGGGAGATTAGCCAACTGCTGTGGGAGAGAGAGATGACATTGGCTACGGCAGAGAGCTGTACGGGTGGAAAGGTGGCCGAGGCGATTATTGCCGTTCCTGGCGCATCCAAGTATTTCAAGGGGGGCATCGTGTCGTATGCCGACGAGATAAAGGAGAACCTGCTTGGTGTTGACAGGGAGTTGATTCTTGAAAAAACCGCAGTGTGCGAGGAGGTGGCCGTGGCTATGGTGAAGGGAGCATGCAAGGCTCTCAACACCGACTATGCCATTGCCGTGACGGGAATAGCAGGCCCCGGAGGTGGCACTCCCGAAATCCCTGTGGGCACTATCTGGCTTGCTTGCGGCAACGAAGACAATGTGGCAACATGCCAACTGACCGAGAACAACGGACGCGACAAGAATTTGCAGGAAGCTACACACACAGTGTTGGAAATGTTCCTCGAATATCTGAAAAGTGAAGAAAAAGTCAGTGAGGACGACGGTGAGTCGCAAGGTGAGGTGAAATGGGGCGCAAATTGACTCAAAATAAGTCTGAAATCGAAAGAAATCTTAAAAAATAGCATAAAAGATTGATTTTTAGGCATAAATATTTGGAGATTTCAAAAAAAGTCGCTACCTTTGCACCCTGTTTGGAATAAGTTAGTAAAAAGAAAAGAAAACTTAGATAGAAATGTCGAAGATTTGTCAGATTACAGGAAAGAAGGCACAGATTGGTTGCAATGTGTCTCACTCAAAGCATCGCACAAAGCGCAGCTTTGACGTAAACCTCTTCAGCAAGAAGTTCTACTATGTAGAGGAAGGTTGCTGGATTAGCTTGAAGATCAGCGCTGCTGGTCTGAGATTGATCAACAAGGTCGGATTGGATGCAGCTCTTAAGCAGGCTGTGTCTAAGGGCTATTGTGAGTGGAAGGACATTAAAGTTATAGGAGAATAATCAGCATGGCAAAGAAAGCAAAGGGCAATAGAGTACAGGTGATTCTGGAGTGCACTGAGATGAAGAACAGTGGCATGCCTGGTACAAGCCGTTACATTACGACCAAGAATCGTAAGAATACTCCTGAGAGAATGGAATTGATGAAGTACAACCCCATCTTGAAGAAGATGACACTTCACAAGGAAATCAAATAATAACTTTTTAATTTAGCTTTTTAAGAAATGGCAAAGAAAGTTGTGGCTACCCTCCGCGATGGTAATACGGATGGTCGCTCTTATTCAAAGGTCATCAAGATGGTGAAGAGCCCCAAGACTGGTGCTTACATCTTTGACGAGAAGATGGTTCCTAACGAGCAGGTTAAGGAATTCTTCAAGTAATTGAAATCATAACTCTATTAAATACAAGGCTGCAGCGATATTTCGTTGTGGCCTTTTATTTTTCTTGGTCTATACGCATTTATGATACTATTCTGAGCGGAAAATCATTGAAATAGGTGATTTTTAATGCATTATTTGCACTTTTTGTCGGAAAAATACTTATTTCTCAAAAATAATTTGTATTTTTGCAAACAAATTGTACAATTATGGGAATATTCGGCTTTTTCAATAAGAACAAGAAGGAAACCCTCGACAAGGGTTTGGAAAAAACAAAGACAAGTGTATTCGACAAACTGGCACGAGCTGTGGCTGGTAAGTCGAAGGTGGATGATGATGTGCTCGACAATCTCGAGGAGGTGCTCATCACAAGTGATGTGGGGGTGGATACTACATTGAAAATAATACAACGTATTGAGGAGCGAGTGGCTCGCGACAAATATGTGAGCACATCGGAGCTCAACGGCATACTAAGACAGGAGATTGCTGCGTTGTTGGCAGAGAACAATACCGACGATAATGACAACTGGGACTTGCCCGCCGACCATAAGCCATACGTGATA
>CALZMK010000279.1 GCA_945788545.1 uncultured Prevotella sp. | reverse complement strand
CCCGAACCGAAGTTCTTGCCTGCCACGAGGATGCAACCTCCGTATGTCGGATCGTTGAGCACGAAGTCCTTCTTTGGCGAACCATCCTTGTTGTATCGCCAGTCGCGGAAGAGGTTTTCTCCGAAGCCTTCCTTGTCAGTGGCTTTGAGGAAGCGTGCTGGTATTATCTGGTCGGTATCGACATTCTCCAAAGGAAGGGGCACGCATGTACTTGTTATAACGTCAAATTTCTGTTTCATTGTTCAATCTTCAATTAATTTTTGGCACGGATAGACGCGGCTTTTTCAAAGTCACGGCTTTGGCTCCTCATCACTTTAATTTTTTAATCTTTTAATTTTTTAATCTTTTATACGGCACTTCGTGGTTACGGCTTGCTTTGCAAATTCACGGTTTAGTTTGCTTTTCAGGATGATTGACTACATCCCTAACGCTAACGGGCAGTGTCAATACTTTAGTATAGCATAGAGCTAATTAAGCCCACATCCATCGCGCAGCCCAGCCTTGTCTTTTTTAAAAGCTGTGTCAATCCGTGCCTAATAATTACAACATTTCTCTTGGATCAGTGATTTTTCCTGTTACGGCAGCGGCAGCGGCAACCAGCGGAGAGGCGAGGATGGTGCGTGAACCAGGACCCTGGCGACCCTCAAAGTTACGGTTACTGGTGCTGACAGCATACTTACCTGCGGGCACCTTGTCGTCGTTCATGGCAAGACAAGCCGAGCAACCCGGTTGGCGGATCTCGAAACCAGCCTCGGCAAACACCTTGTCAAGACCTTCCTCACGAATCTGCTTGTCAACAGCCCATGAACCAGGCACAAGCCATGCCACTACGTTCTCGGCCTTCTTTCTGCCCTTGACGATAGAAGCGAAGGCACGGAAGTCCTCGATACGTCCGTTGGTACATGCACCAAGGAAGACGTAGTCGATGGCATGACCGATGAGTTTTTCGCCCGGAACGAATCCCATGTAGTCGAGTGACTTGAGGAAAGAAGCCTTTCCTGCCTCGTCGATATCGTCGATAGAAGGAATAGCCTCGGTGATACCGATACCCATACCAGGGTTAGTGCCGTAGGTGATGCGTGGCTCGATGTCGGCAGCCTCGAAGTTGAGTTCCTTGTCGAACACGGCATCATCACCGCTCTTCAAGGTCTTCCAATATTCCACTGCCTTGTCCCAAGCCTCTCCCGTAGGAGCAAACTCGCGACCCTTGATATATTCGAATGTAGTCTCGTCGGGAGCTACAAATCCTCCACGCGCACCCATCTCGATAGATAGGTTGCAGAGAGTGAGACGTCCCTCCATCGTCATATCCTTAACCACCTGACCAGAGTACTCTACAAAGTAACCGGTAGCGCCTGATGTAGTGAGCTTCGACATGAGATAAAGAGCCACATCCTTGGGAGTGACGCCCTTCTGAAGCTGTCCGTTGATGTTGATGCGCATCGACTTTGGCTTCTGCTGGAGGATGCACTGAGATGCCATAACCATCTCAACCTCAGATGTTCCGATACCAAACGCCACAGCACCCATTGCACCGTGAGTAGATGTATGAGAGTCACCACAAACGATAGTCATACCGGGAAGAGACAATCCCTTTTCAGGTCCTACGACATGGATAATACCATTGTCCTTGGACATCATGCCATAGTGGGTAAGACCGAAGTCGGCGGCATTCTTCGACAATGTATCTACCTGCTTCTTGGATACGGGATCCTCTATTGGTTTGTCCTGATCGTGGGTTGGAGTGTTATGGTCGGGCATACAGTAGATATGGTCGGGACGGAAACACTTGAGTCCTCTCTCCCTCATACCTGCGAATGCCTGTGGCGACGTCACCTCATGGCAATAGAGGCGATCGATGTAAAGCTGTGTGGGACCGTCTTCTATCTGCTGAACGACGTGCTTGTCCCAGATCTTATCAAATAATGTATTCATATCTAAATATTTATCCTCTAAACTTGTTTATACAATCTATATACGCCTCCACGGAAGCAGTAACAATGTCGGTGTTGGCACCGAAGCCGTAATACACGTTGCCGTTGTATTCCACCTGCATGTGCACCTTACCCACATCATCAGAACCCTTGCTGATGGCCTGGATGGTAAACTCCTTGAGGGTCATATGCTTCTGGATAATCTTCTTGAGAGCCTTGATGGCGGCATCCACAGGACCATTACCAGTGCTTGCCTCCTCAAACTTCTGACCTGATATGTCGAGACCGATGCTTGCAACACTCTTCACACCCATACCGGTAGTTACCTGCAGGAAGTCGAGTTTCACGGAACGAGTCTCGGCTGTATCAGCTCCGGCGAGCATCAGGATATCATCGTCGTTCACCTCCTTCTTCTGGTCGGCAAGACGCAAGAATTTCTGATAGATGGCATCCACCTTCTCTTCGTCGTCTATCTTAACACCGAGTACACCGAGGCGGAACTTCAGTGCGGCGCGACCCGAACGGGCTGTCAATACGATAGAGTTGTCGTCGAGACCCACGTCCTTCGGGTCGATAATCTCGTAGGTAGAAACATTCTTGAGCACACCGTCCTGATGAATACCGCTTGAGTGGGCGAAGGCGTTGCGACCCACGATAGCCTTGTTGGGCTGCACGGGCATATTCATAAGACTCGACACCATACGGCTTGTGGGGCATATCATTGTGGTGTTGATATTAGTGTCGATGTCGATGTCCTTGTGACACTTGAGAATCATGGCAATCTCTTCGAGCGAGGTGTTACCCGCACGCTCACCGATACCATTGATAGTCACCTCCACCTGGCGAGCTCCATTGAGCACACCACTGAGGGTGTTGGCTGTAGCCATACCAAGGTCGTTGTGGCAGTGGGTGGAGATGATGGCATTGTGCACACCATCAACATGCTCCATAAGATACTTTATTTTCTCACCATACTCCGAAGGCAGACAATAACCCGTAGTGTCGGGTATGTTGACAACAGTGGCACCGGCCTTGATGACAGCCTCTACGACACGGGCAAGATACTCGTTGTCGGTGCGACCAGCATCCTCGGCATAGAACTCCACATCCTCAACATATTTCTTGGCATATTTCACTGCAGCAACGGCACGTTCGATAATCTCTTCGCGATTGCTGTTAAACTTATACTTGATATGCGAGTCGCTCGTACCGATACCAGTGTGAATACGCTTGTGCTTGGCATATTTTAGCGAGTCGGCAGCAACGTCGATGTCCTTCTCCACCGCGCGTGTTAGGGCGCAGATGGTGGGCCATGTCACCGCCTTTGATATTTCAATAACTGAATTGAAATCGCCCGGGCTTGATATAGGGAATCCAGCCTCGATGATGTCAACTCCGAGTTTTTCCAGTTGCTTGGCCACCTGTATCTTTTCCACGGTGTTCAACTGGCATCCAGGAACCTGTTCGCCGTCCCTGAGCGTAGTGTCGAAGATAAATAATCTGTCTGTCATATCTTTAATATTTTAATTCTTTAATTCTTTTAATATTGGGATATTAAAAAAAAGAACCTTCCCCACATGGAAGTGAGAAAGGTTCCGTAAATATCACATAGATGAACTACATACACACCTTTTCACTTCCGACCCCGTCCTGAAGTCGAAT
>CALZMK010000278.1 GCA_945788545.1 uncultured Prevotella sp. | reverse complement strand
GTTCGACCTCATTGAGCAGGGAGTCGCTACCAACGACGTCGGCGTCGCACTGGTAGAACTCGCGATAACGACCACGCTGAGGACGGTCGGCGCGCCATACGGGTTGTATCTGATAGCGCTTAAACGGCAACTGTAGTTCGTCGCGGTGCATAACGACATAGCGTGCAAAGGGCACGGTGAGGTCGTAGCGCAGTCCTTTCTCGCAGATGCGGGCTGCAAGGCGAAGAGGATTGGCATCCTTTAGTTCGTCGTCGCCCACCTTACTGAGGAAGTCGCCGCTGTTGAGCACCTTGAAGAGGAGTTTGTCGCCCTCCTCGCCATATTTGCCCATGAGTGTCTGCAGGGTCTCCATGGCAGGAGTCTCTATCTGCTGGAAGCCATAGAGGGCATACACCGAGCGTATGGTGTCGAAGATATAGTTACGCTTCGCCATCTCCTCGGGAGAGAAGTCGCGCGTACCCTTAGGGATATTCGGTTTCTGTGCCATAGTTTTATTTTCTCTCTATTGTCTGTTCGCGGTCGGGACCGATGGAAATGATGCAGATGGGAGTTTCGAGTTCGGTTTCGAGGAACTTGATATAGTCGGTAAACTCCTTGGGGAACTGGTCCTCGCTGGTGAAGCCCGTCATATCGGTCTTCCATCCGGGGAGCTCCTTATAAATCGGTTCAATTCCTTCTTCAATGTTATACGGGAAGTAGTTGATTTCCTTACCGTTCTGCTTGTAGGCGACGCATGCCTTGATAGTATCGAAACCATCGAGCACATCGCTCTTCATCATGATGAGTTTGGTGACACCGTTCACCATAATTGAATAGCGGAGGGCCACGAGGTCAATCCATCCACAGCGACGCTCACGACCTGTGACAGCGCCATATTCATGACCGAGCTGGCGTATGGTGTCGCCAGTGGCGTCGAAGAGTTCGGTGGGGAAAGGACCGGCACCTACGCGGGTGCAATAAGCCTTCATGATACCATATACCTCACCGATGCGGTTTGGACCGATGCCAAGACCAGTGCAGGCTCCGGCACAGATGGTATTGGAAGAGGTAACGAATGGATAGCTACCGAAATCAACGTCGAGCATAGTGCCCTGGGCACCTTCGCAGAGGATAGACTTGCCCTCGCGGAGGAGACCGTTGATCTCGTGCTCGGAGTCAACGATGTGGAATGTGCGGAGATACTCGATGCCCTCCATCCATTTCTTCTCAACCTCGGTGACATCGTAGTCGAAGTTCATCGACTTGAGGATAGCCTCGTGACGAGCCTTGCACTGGGCGTATTTCTCCTCGAAGTTCTCGAAGATGTCACCCACGCGGAGACCGTTGCGAGAAATCTTGTCGGTGTAGGTAGGACCGATGCCCTTGCCCGTCGTTCCCACTTTGCTCTTACCCTTGGCAGCCTCGTAGGCAGCGTCGAGAACACGATGGGTGGGCATTATGAGATGAGCCTTGCGAGAGATATGCAAGCGTGAGCGCAACTCATGTCCACTGGCCTCCAAAGCCTTTGCCTCGTCCATAAAGAGGTCGGGAGCAAGAACGACACCATTACCGATGATGTTCACCTTGCCGCCCTGGAAGATACCAGAGGGAATGCTACGGAGAACATACTTCTGACCCTCGAATTCGAGAGTGTGACCGGCATTGGGTCCACCCTGAAAACGAGCAACGACATCATAACGCGGGGTCAATACATCGACCACCTTTCCTTTTCCTTCATCGCCCCACTGCAATCCGAGCAGGACGTCAACTTTACCTTTGTTCATTTTATATGTTATTTTTTATTTTGTTTCTTTTCTGTTCGCTTTTGACGAGTGAGCTGTGCCTGACACTTGCTGCATATACCATAGATATACATTGCGAAGGCCTCGGGACGGAAACGCTTCAACTTCAGTTGCATGAACTCCTCGTCGATAATCTGTGCCGGTATCTCGGTGACCTTGCCGCATGACGTGCACACCTGATGTATGTGATTACCACTGTTGTAGCAGGGCTCGTACTTGGTCTTTCCCTGGATGTTGTGGCGCAACACAAGGCGCAGTTCGAGGAACAGGCGCATGGTGTTGTATAACGTGGGTCGGCTGACACGGAAATTCTTCTCTCTCTGGAGATACGCTGCCAGTTCGTCGAGACTGAAATGCACATTAATGCCAAACACTGCCTCGAGTATAGCATACCGCTCGGGGGTCTTGCGATGGTTGTTCATCTCAAGGTAGCTGTCGAGCTGTAATCTTGCGGCAGCAAGGGCTTCTTTTCTTAGTTTCTCGCGCATAAATCAGCCTAATATTTCATTTCACGGCACAAAATTACGAAAAATCCTGCAATTACAACTATATTTTGTCTAAAAAACATCTAAATTGACACTTTTCATTGCAGATTTCGCTAATCTCTCATATACAAGTCCCAAATCGGCAAACCTCATGACGCATGTTACGGCTGCTTTCCTTACGGCAAGCGAGGGCCCCTGGATGGCGGCTATGGCTTGGTCGAGAAACTCGTTTATGCCCCTTTCATTGGGCTCCTGACCGTGCATAAAGAGTCGGGAGAGGACATGGAAACCACATATCTGAGGGATTGGATTGGGGGATGCCATCCACTGGTAGGCCTTGTCGGCAGCGAAGGGGAGATATTGGTAGAGGTTGAACGATGCCATCTCTGCCATCTCCACCGAGTTCGTCTGCTCCATCCATATATCCACTATCTCGGGGAGCATCTCGTCGGCGGGCATGACCATAGTGGCGAGGATCTTACATTCCCTCACATCTTCTTTCCACAGGGCTATGGCAAGGTCGCGGTTTTTGCCTATTTCCTTAGCCTTGGCCTTGAGCATGGGCACCGAGGCGCCCCAGTTGACGTGGTAGTCGAGGCCTTTGTCGCGCATGGATTGCGCGGCTACGCCGTTCATCATCAAGCGGAACGACCGCTTTATCTCTTTGAGTTGTTCGTTTATATCATTCATTTTTATCCACAGATTTTTTATTTTGACACGGATGGACACGGCTTAGTTTCATTCCTAATTCCTAATTCCTCATTCCTAATTTAAACAAGAGTTCCGTATTGCCGGCTGTATCTTAGCATCTGCTCGTCGTATGACTCGGAGTAGTCGAGGTTGATGTCGATGACATCCCCCAGGGCATTGAGCACTGGAATCATGCGGGGATTGAGGAAACCCTTGTATGGGGCGATGTTGAGACGCTTGTAGCGCTCTAGCACCTCGGTATGGAGATTGGCGTCGATGTTGACAGCATAGGTCTCGACAAGGTTGCGGGCAGCCTCATAGTCGCCCTCACTCTTTATGCGCTGTATCTCGGCAAGGAGAGTGGCAAACTGGCGGCGGAGTTCCTCGTAATCGTTAATCTGGACACAGGTCTTTCCGTCGCGCTTGACAAGGGCAATGGCGTCACCGTTGTCAAGACACCATCTGGCTATCAAGGCACGGTTGCGCATGTGGGCCTCCTCGATCTTATTGCCCGGGGAGATACGCACAAGCTGAGTCATCAGACCATTCATTATATAGCTGTAATACTGCGACTTATATGCTTCCATATCAGGCGTTAGTTGAAGTTCGACGAGCTTCTCGTCGGCGATATAATACAGACCGA
>CALZMK010000277.1 GCA_945788545.1 uncultured Prevotella sp. | reverse complement strand
TGACGTGGGTAAGATGCTCGACCGCAAACGCGGATATGGCGACACCGAGAACTTTGACTACGGTGCGCTGATGGGCACTACGTTCGGAATGAACAAGGCAGAGAGAATAAGTACGTTTGACAGCGGTTCGACGCACGCCATGACCCTCACTGCCGTTGACCTCGACGCCAACGGCAAGGCTAAGAAATGGAAGGTGGAGAATAGTTGGGGCGCATCATGGGGACAGCAGGGCTGCATGATAATGAGCGACAGATGGTTCAGGGAGTATATGTTCCGTCTTGTAGTTGACAAGAAATATGTGTCGGAGGAGTTGTTGAAGCTCAATGAGCAGAAGCCGGTGATGGTGACGCCGGAGGATCCGCTGTTTCAGAATGAGAACTGAGTTCTCATTCTGAGATTAAAGAATTAAAAAATTAAAGAATTAAAGTTCGTTTGCGCGATGTCGTCCGCTGTAGGGTCTTACCTTGTGTAAGACCGAATCAATGCAGCGGGCGGTCTTACACGAGGTAAGACCCTACAACGGCGGAATACAATGGCGGAATACAACAGCGGAATACAACGGCGGAATAACATTATTGAGTGAATAGTTAAAGTTCTATATGGAAGAGATTAAGACGATGATAGCGAGCGGCAACCTGGTGGTGGCCCTCGCACTGCTCACTGAGCGATTGACAAAGGAGCCGGAAAATGTGGAGGCTCTGAAGATGAGAGGCGAACTGCTGCTGAAGATGGGCGACAAGCAGGGGGCGCAGGAGGACGCTCGCCGACTGATGGAGATTGCCCCCGAAATGGCAAGCGACATTACTGGGGATTTCACCGCAAAAGGGGTGGAACAACGCCCAAAACGCAGGGTTAGTAACCTCAATCCACTCGGTATTTAAGAAAAATAGAGGAAAAAACGAAAAAAAGTAGCAAAATATTTGTGTATTTCACAAAAATGTTATACTTTTGCATCGTAAAAATACAATAAGTAAGTAACAATTTTAAAAAAATAGAATTATGAGCTTGAATCAGTTCGCATACTTTTACGGCTTTTACTTTTACTTTGCAGGGAACTGTGAAGCGGGAAGTTGCGTGTAGATTTCAACTTATGACAAGAGAAATAAAAACTCAAAGGTCCCGCTTCATTCTGAATGTTGCGGGACCTTTTGAGTAATTAAAAAATTAAAGAATTAAAGGATTAAAGAAGTTATGATAAGAAGTTATGATAAGAAGTTATGATAAGGAGTTAAAGGGCCATTACTTTCTGCGTACAGACATTTGGCACATTATAACTCCCCTTTATAACTTCCCCAAATAACTCCCCTTTTTAACTTCCCAAATTTTAAGAATTAAAAGTTGACTATATATAAATAATGAAGAGAATTGCAATACAAGGAATGATAGGGTCATTCCACGACATCGCCGCCCACCAGTTTTTCGAGGGCGAACAGTTGCAGCTGATATGCTGCGACACCTTCGAGGAGGTGTTCGATAATGTGAAGAAAGACCCGACAGTCATCGCAATGACTGCCATCGAGAATACCATTGCGGGCAGTCTGCTGCACAACTACGAGTTGCTGCGCGACTCGGGATTGAGTGTAGTGGGGGAGCATAAGTTGCACATCAGCCACTGCATCTGCTGTCTGCCCGACGACGAGTGGGAGACTATACAGGAGGTGCACTCTCATCCCGTGGCTCTGATGCAGTGCCGACAGTTCTTGGCAAAGCATCCCGAGATAAAGGCTGTGGAGAGCGACGACACTGCGGGATCGGCAAAGTATATCGCTGAGAACAGTTATAAATGCCAGGGATGGGCTGCGATATGCAGCAGTACGGCGGCACGACTTTACGGATTGAAGGTGCTCGAAGACAATATCGAGGACAACAAGCACAACTTCACGCGCTTCCTCGTGTCGTCGAATCCCATGAAGGCCGATTTCCTGCGTCCGCTTGAGAAGACCAACAAGTCGAGCCTCGTGTTCTCGCTTCCTCATGAGGAGGGTTCGCTCTCGCAGGTGTTGAGCATTCTCACATTCTATAAGATCAACCTGACGAAGATACAGTCGCTGCCTATCATTGGGCATGAGTGGGAGTATCTGTTCTATGTGGATGTCACCTACGACAATCTCACCCGCTATCGTCAGAGCATCGACGCAATTATCCCGTTAACAAAAGAACTTAAAATATTAGGTGAATACGTGTCCAAATAGCTGCGAGCAGCTATTTGGAAATTAAAGAATTAAAAAATTAAAGAATTAAAGTTCGTTTGCGGTAGAAGGTTTATCGCTTCGCGAAATTAAAGAATTAAAAAATTAAAGAATTAAAGTTTATGAATACAAATATTCAACCGGCCGAGAGGCTTTCGCTCGTAAGCGAATACTACTTCAGCAGAAAGCTGAAAGAGGTGGCACAGATGAACGCCGAGGGCAAGGACATCATCAGTCTTGCCATTGGCAGTCCCGACATGCCACCGTCGGAAAAGACAATACAGACATTGTGCGAGGTGGCAAGCCGCCCCGACACTCATGGTTATCAACCCACGATGGGAACAGCCGAGTTGCGCAAGGCAATGGCGGATTTCTATAAGCGATGGTATGGAGTGGAACTCAATTCCGCTAACGAGATACAACCGCTCATCGGTTCGAAGGAGGGCATACTCCACGTCACTCTCGCCTTCGTAAATCCCGGTGAGGAAGTGCTCGTGCCCAATCCCGGTTATCCCACCTACACCTCGCTGAGCAAGATTCTCGGAGCGAAGGTGGTGAACTACGACCTCATGGAGGACAACGGATGGCAACCCGACTTCGAGCAGTTGGAGAAGATGGACCTGTCGAGGGTGAAACTGATGTGGACAAACTATCCCAACATGCCCACTGGCGGCAATGCGCGCATGGAGACATACGAGCGACTTGTGGATTTCGCACGCAGGCATAACATCGTCGTTGTAAATGACAATCCTTATTCATTTATCCTCAACGAGAAGCCGATGTCGCTGTTGCAGGTGGAGGGCGCAAAGGATTGCTGCATCGAATTTAACTCGCTCTCCAAGAGTCATAACATGCCGGGATGGCGCGTGGGAATGTGCGTGACCAATCCTACGTTCATCTCGTGGATACTCAAGATAAAGAGTAATATCGACAGCGGCACGTTCCGCGGAATACAGTTGGCTGCCGCTGCCGCCCTAACAAATGAGGAGGAGTGGCACCACGAGGCTAACATCGAGACTTACGCCCGCCGACGCAAATATGCCGAGCAGATAATGGATGTACTCGGATGCACGTATGACCCCAATCAGGTGGGAATGTTCCTATGGGGAAAGATACCCGATAGCTATGCCAATTGTGAGGAGCTCACCGAGCGCGTGCTCCACGAGGCAAGGGTGTTCATCACTCCCGGATTCATCTTCGGGTCGAAGGGCGAGAGGTATATCCGCATCTCGCTCTGTGCAAATGAGCGCGTCTTCGACGCTGCTTTGCACAGAGTGAGATGCGGAATTAAAGAATTAAAAAATTAAAGAATTAAAGTTCGTTTGCGCGACATTAAAGAATTAAAGTTCGTTTGCGCATGATGTGCGGGTAGAGGAACTTTAATATTTTAATACTTTAATATTTTAATTTAAATTT
>CALZMK010000276.1 GCA_945788545.1 uncultured Prevotella sp. | reverse complement strand
TCTCATACATTAAGATAATTGTGAAAAGCCTTGGCAAATTGCTCGGCCTTGCGTTCTGGTTTCATGGGATAGGCACGCGAACTGCTCGGCATGCGGTAGATTCGTATCTGCCGCCCCTTGTATTCCGTAGCGGCATAATCGCCCACCTTTGGTTCCTTCACGTTGAAGCGGTGGCAGAGGGTGGTGGTGGCGAGTTGGCCGGCGGTGATGATGGTATTGCATTGGGGCATGGAGTCGAGCATAGCCTCAACATCGGTCTCCTCCACTATGTCAAGGTCCTTGTCGGAGGCAGTGTTCTTGGTGCGCACCACCTTTGTTGCCGTGTCATACATCGCAATACCTTTCTCCCTGAGAAATGATTCAATCATCTGTTGATTGAAGCGTTTTTCTCCCTTTACGATAAAATGCTCCTTGTCGTCGAAGAACAAGATACCCATTATCCTCCACATGTCGTTTTGGAAATTGGGGTAATAAAACGGCATGCACCACCTGTGCTCTGCCGGGGGGAATGTGCCGAGCATAAGTATCTTTGCCCCCTCGGGCAGGAACGGTTCAAAGGGATGACTCTCAATTATATTGTTCATAATCTATGTAATGCTATTCTTCGAAATATTTGATTGTTGAATACTTTTCATCATGCAAATATCTGAATATTTTTCCTATTATGCAAACATATCGTATATCTTTTATTGTTTCTTAACCATTTAATTTCGGTGATTTGGAGAAAAAGTCATACCTTTGCAGACAAAATAATTAAAACCTATGGATTATATGAGAAAAATCAGACAACTATTAATTGCCCTTTTTGTCATTATGACATCTACGGCATTTGCCAGCAACGGCAGCAACACGCAGACATCCACCGAAGTGGAAGCTGGCGGAAACATCTGCCGAGTGACATTCTACACTCCCGACATCGTCAGAGTGACCAAGGCTCCTGTGGGATATACATATAAGGAGCAGAAGAGCGAGGTGGTCACACTCTCGCCCAATGGGTCTATCCCCGTCAGCGTCACCTCTAATTCCACTACGACTAAGATGAAGTCGGATGCTCTCATCGTCACCATCGACCGACGCACGGGACTTGTCTCTTTTGCATCATCTAATGGCAAACAGCTTCTTAAGGAGAAGGCCATCTCATTCGAACCTCGTAAGGAGGGTAGCGACAAGGGACGCTTTGTAGTGAGTCACACATACACTCTCGACAAGGACGAGGCCATCTACGGATTGGGCACTGTGCAGGACGGACAACTCAATCGCCGTGGACTGTCGAAGCATGTTGAGCAATCCAATCTCGAGGACTTTCAGAATGTGATACAGTCGGTGAAGGGCTGGGGCATTTATTGGGACAACTATAGTCGCGCGTATTTCGAGGACAATGCCAAGGGCATGACCTTCCGTGCCGAGGTGGGCGACTGCGCCGACTACTATTTCATGTATGGCAAGAATGCCGACGGAGTGAACAGGTGCATGCGCGAGTTGTCGGGCGACGTACCGATGTTCCCGCTCTGGACATTCGGCTACTGGCAGTGCCGCGAGAGATATAAGTCGCAACAGGAACTGCTTGAGGTGGTTGACAAATACCGCTCACTGCAGGTGCCCCTCGACGGAATCATTCAGGACTGGCAGTACTGGGGCAGCAACTACACATGGAATGCCATGGACTTCATCGGCGAGACCTTCCCCAACGGCAAACAGATGATTGACCGTGTTCACCAGCAGAACGCACATATCATGATATCAATCTGGGCAAGTTTCGGTCCACAGACACAGCAGTATCGCAAACTGAACGAGAAAGGTCTGCTCTTCGACTTCGAGACATGGCCTCAAAGCGGTATCTCCCACGTGTGGCCTCCGATGAAGGAGGAATATCCCTCGGGAGTGAAGGTGTATGACGCATATAGCCCTGTGGCACGACAGATATACTGGGATCATCTTAAGAAGATGTTCGACTATGGTATGGATGCCTGGTGGATGGACTCCACCGACCCCGACTTCTTCGACCCGTGCGACCGCCACTACAACCACATGACTGCAATGGGTTCATGGCGCAGTGTGCGCAACCTCTTCCCGCTTGCCACCGTCAAGGGTATATACGCCAACCAGCGCAAGGTGTCGGAGAAGAAGCGCGTGTTTATCATGACCCGCTCGGCCTTTGCCGGACAACAGCACTACGGATCAGGACTATGGTCGGGCGACGTGGCTTCCACATGGGACATGCTGCGCAAGCAGGTGCCCGCGGGACTCAACTACACCATGACCGGTTGCCCTAACTTCAATACCGACATTGGCGGTTTCTTCTGTGGTTCATATAACACCCAAGGTCCTGGTTCGGCTCCTAAGAATCCACAATATCAGGAACTCTACGTGCGCTGGATGCAATACGGACTGTTCTGCCCTGTGTTCCGCAGTCATGGTGCCGATGCCCCTCGCGAGATATACCAGTTTGGCAAGAAGGGCGAACCTATCTATGATGCCATCGAGAAGACTATCCGCCTGCGCTATCGTCTTCTTCCTTATATATATAGTACGGCATGGCAGGTGACATCTGCCAATGAGAGCTATCTGCGTGCCTTGCATTATGACTTCGCCGCCGACAAGAAGACATGGAACCGTGCCGACGAGTTTATGTTCGGACGCTCCATCCTTGCCGCTCCCGTATTGAACGCCCAGTTCACCGAGGAGAAGATATTCAAGGAGGACGCAATGAGCGGATGGGACAAAAAAGAATTAAAGGATGAAAAGATTAAAGAATTAAAGTTCAATTTCTCTGAAGAAAAGACAGTGACGAAATATCTGCCGAAGGGAGCTGAGTGGTATGACTTCCACACCGAGAAGAAATATGCTGGCGGACGCGAGGTTAGCGTTGCCTCACCCATCGACCGTGCGGTGATGTTCGTAAAGGCGGGCACTATCCTACCCCTTGCCGAGGAGATGCAATATGCCGAACAAAAGAAGTGGGACAATCTCGAAGTGATAGTATATCCCGGTGCCGACGCCACTTTCGTGCTCTATGAGGACGAGGGCGACAACTACAACTATGAGCGCGGAATATACTCCACCATCACTATGAAGTGGAACGACAAGAAGCGCACTCTCACTATAGCAGACCGCCAGGGTCAATTCCCCGGAATGTTGAACACTCGCACATTCAACGTCCGCATCGCCGGAACGGATAAGATGCAGACTGTGAAGTACGACGGAAAGAACAAACTTTTACAACTCTGAATAGCTTATTGAGAAGGTATCTCCTCGTGAGATACCTTCTCAATGAACTCAAACTTGGTCTTTATCCCTCATGGCAATATTGCCAAGAGCCTCAGCAGACCCATTCCGCCTCCCATCATGTTCATTCCACCTGAGCGACGATCATTGATATTGTCGCTCATTCTTTTTCCATCGAGCTTCATGATTCAAATAGGGTTATAGGAGTTTAATTTCTTCTATCGTAATCTTTGTTATCGTCGCTATCTGCTCGAAAGGGATTCCTGCAGATTTCATCGCCTTGGCAGAAACCAATAAGGCTGCTCGTTGTTCCTCCAATTGGGCAGATTGTTCCTCCAATTGGGCAGATTGTTCCTCCAATTGGGCAGATTGTTCCTCCAAT
>CALZMK010000275.1 GCA_945788545.1 uncultured Prevotella sp. | reverse complement strand
TGATTTCACAGTGCAAATATAGCACATTTTCTTCCTCTTGTCAATACCTTTATGCGTTTATTATGCCTATTTAAGAAATTTTAATTATCCAGCATAGCACTTATGCCTGTATAAATGTTTGCAAATAATTCTTCAAGTGTTAAATAACACAAATAATTAACGTTTTCAAACACAATACTTGCTACACATTTGATAAATCCAAATATTATGTGTACCTTTGCAACAAGTATTAACCAAAGAATGAGGAATGAATACAATATCAATATCTTCTGAAGCATATAACAACGCATTATTATATGCCAAGTCACAAAATATCACAGTTGATGAGATAGTTGAGAACTACCTCAAGACACTTGTGATAATAAGGCCCACCAAACGTGAGTTGCCAGATTCATTCAGAAGGCTTAAGGGAATCTTGGCGGATGTCAATGACCCTGACGATGAGAGGTTAAACTACATATTGTCAAAATAGTACTATGATTGTTTTTCTCGATACAAATGTAGTGTTGGATTATCTTCTTGAAAGAGAAGATTTTTATGAAAACGCCAATCGACTATTCGAATTGGCATACTCTGCTGAGATTCCAATGTATATATCCTCATTGTCTGTTGCAAATATTGCTTATGTAGCAAGGAAGAATTTCTCACGAGAAATATTATACGACATAATTACTGATTTGCGAAAAGTCATATCCTTTACCAATGTCGATGATCTGACAATACAGAGGGCTTTGATTTTGAGAGCCAATGACTTCGAGGATGCCATACAATATTTCTCAGCACTTCAAGCTGGTGCGGATTGTATAGTGACCCGCAATGTCAAGGACTTCTCTTTTTCGGATATAGAAGTCATTACACCCTCAGATTTTCTTACTAAATATTTCCCTTAAACAAATCCGAACTATCTCATTCATTATTTGCTCCATATCCTTCCACTATTATTATCTCCCACGATATTCCAACGGCGTGCATCCGATGATGCGCTTGAAATAGATGTCATTGTTTAATAGTCACTTGCGTTTTATCCTGTCTATATACTCGGAGGGAGTTATTCCCTCCTTTCTCTTAAACAAGCGACTGAGGTGTTGCGGATATTCAAAGCCCAAGTCGTAACTGACGGCAGCTATTGTTTCGCCCGAGGCAAGGAGGTTTTTTGCTTTCTGAAGGATGAAGCTGTGGATATAGCCCTTGGCAGAATCGCCTGTATGCCTCTTTACCAAGTCGCCGAAATATCCGGCAGACATGCAGAGCCGGTCGGCGCAATAAGCCACAGTGGGCAGTCCTAACTTGAACTGTTTCTCGTGGGCATAATAGTCTTCAAGAACGGAGCTGAAACGCTGGAGCATATCCACATTCTCCACTTTTCTTGTAAGGAATTGTCTGTCGTAGAATCGCTTGCAGTAGTTAAGCAGCAGACTGATATAATCCAACAGAATATTGTCCTGCATATCATCATGCCTTGCTTCTAACTCTGTCTTTATCCTTTTCATGATGTCGGCAAGCAGTGCATATTCCTCTTCCGTGGTATGCAGGGCCTCATTGGCATTGTAGTCAAAAAAAGTGTAATTGTGGATTTCCTTCTCCAAGGGAGTGCCATGCAGCATGTCGGGATGAAACAGCAATGCCCATCCGTCGAGATTCATTCGCTCTCCGTTGTCTTCTTTTCCTCCTATCTGTCCCGGTGCAACGCAGATGACAGTGCCCCCACTTTGATAGTCATATTTCCCGCAACCATACTTAAGGTCAACAGACAGGTGTTCGTGCATGAACACGCCATACACGCCATAGTTGTTCAGACTATGACGTATGGGCGAGAGAGCCGCATAATCGACGATTCCCACCAAGGGGTGATGCTCCTGCCCTCCAAGGTATCTGACATAGTCATTAGCTGTTCTTACCTTTAGTATCTTGCTCATAATAAACTGGTTTGTATGTTATATCGGGGACAAAGTTAAGCATTTTTTCTGAGATTACAATGCAAAACAAGATAAAAACCTCAAAAATGGTTATATCTGCCTAATTATTGGTATCAATGGATAGTCTTTTTATGCGTACCTTTGCACCGAAAAAAATTAAGAAGTCAACGATGGAAATAAAGTCAAGCTATAAAGAAGGACTACTGGATGACGAGGTGATACAATACATAGCCCATCGTCATCATGCGACTGCCAATGATGTGGTCGATAGTTGTATTGAGGGTGATTGTATGAAAGTCAATCTCGAAGATAATGAGAAAAACATCATTCGTGACTTGATTCGAATGTATAATAATATAAAATAATGTATATGGACAGAAGAAGTTTCTTGAAAAGGTCTGCCGCAGGAGTGGCAGTGGCAGCATGTCAATGGAGCGGTGCATCACGGCTGTTGGCCAATGACGATACTGCTTCAAAAGGCGATAAAAACGACAAATCAAACTCGGTGATTGACGACAAGAACTATCGCCACCTGATGGGACTTGGAGTGTCGCACATTGGCTTGGGCTGCCTACCTATGGTGGGCTATTATGGCGGAAAGTATGACAAGAACGAGATGATAGCCCTCATCCGTAGGGCATACGACAAGGGAGTGACGTTCTTCGACACGGCTGAGGTTTATGGTCCTTACACCAGTGAGGAGTGGGTGGGCGAGGCATTGCAGCCTTTCCGTAGTGAGGTGAAGATAGCCACCAAGTTTGGTTTTGGCGTCGAGGAAGGCAAACCGACATCGCTCAACAGCCGCCCCGATCATATCCGCCGTGCCGTAGAGGGTTCGCTCCGCCGACTGCGTACCGATCACATCGACCTGCTCTATCAGCATCGTGTTGACCCCAACGTGCCCATGGAGGATGTGGCAGGCACAGTAGCCGACCTCATAGCCGAGGGTAAGGTGCTGCATTTCGGTATGTCGGAAGCCAGTGCACGTAGCATCCGCAAGGCGCACCGAGAGTGTCCTGTCACTGCCGTGCAGAGCGAGTATGCCATCTGGTGGCGTGAGCCGGAGACGAAGATATTCCTCACTCTCGAGGAATTAGGCATCGGTTTCGTGCCCTACTGTCCGTTGGGTCGTGCATTCCTCACTGGCACCATCGACGAGAACTGCCGTTTCCAGAAGGGCGACCGCCGTTGGAACCTTCCGCAGTTCACGCCCGAGGCATTGAAGCACAACATGCCGCTTGTGCATCTCGTCAAGAAGCATGCCGAGCGCAAGGGCATCACCATGGCGCAGTTTGCCCTCGTATGGATGCTCTCCCGTGAATCGTGGATAGTTCCCATCCCCGGCACTACAAATCCAGCCCATCTCGATGACTTCCTCGGAGCTGCCAACATCCGTCTCACAGGTGCTTGCCAATCCCGAGGACTATGAGGCACGCAGCAATATCATGTGGACCGCCACATGGGCATTGAACGGACTTATAGCTTGTGGCAAGCCTACCGACTGGATGGTTCACATGCTGGGACAGGCTGTGGCTGCCTATACCGATGCCACCCACGGACACACGCTCTCAGCCGTCAGCGGAGCTTACTACCGCCTGCTCATCAGCCGATCGAAGGATGCCGAGAATAAGTTCTGCCGCTTGGCGGAGAATATATGGGGAGTATCTCCTGATGGGAAGAACGAGAAGGATGTAGCCATTGAG
>CALZMK010000274.1 GCA_945788545.1 uncultured Prevotella sp. | reverse complement strand
TGCCTTGCCTATATATAGCGGCAACCACTCGGATACAGCTGTTATTACCGACTCGGTGGAGACATCGGGCAGAGACAATTCTGGATGCCACAACGACACAGCTGCAATGCGACGCTGCAATGCCTGAACACCATCCGAAAAATCGAACATACTTAATCCTTCTTTCCTTGCAGCTAAGCATATTGCCTCATTCATGCGGGAACGCACATCATCGTCAATGGTACGGCTATCGAGGATAATAGACCCTATGCGCTGTTCACGCCGTGCCACTATCCTACCCTGTCGGCTGTCCCAAAAGACATTGTCGGTCCATCGGGCAATATCAGCAAGGGAATCTTTGGATAATGGTGAGGCAAGGAATATCCTTGTGCCCAATGATGCCACCGCCAATAAAGGACATGCAATGAGGTCGTCACCATTGTCGATGGCAACAACGTTTCCACTGGCAAGTTTATAGTGCCCTTCATCTGTACTAACAGCTATTCTCTCGGGATATGCGGAGGCAATGAGCATACCTGAGTCGTAAGGCGATGGTATATCATTATCCTCAGTTACACGTACGAGGCGACGGTATTGCTCGGCAATATTGATAATACGTCCCCATCTGCCATAACGCTTTGAGCGACGATTGTCGCGAAGCATGGCAATGCGTGTATTTATGTCGGCATCGGTATCGCTATTGAGTATATCCCTTTCTTCAAGAATGGCAGCAATGTCGGCAGCAAGGGCTTTATGAGCATCTGTCTCCGACTTGAGCAACATCTGGGCAATACGTGGATGACAGGGCAATGATGCGAGTTGTTTGCCATGGGCGGTAATCCTTCCTTTTTCGTCGATAGCATCAAGCATTTCAAGCAGTTTGTGCGCCTGAGCAACATTCGACTGAGGAGGTAGAGTTAACCATGGCAGCGACATGATATCATCGGCACCCCAGGCGGATATATCGAGGAGAACAGAAGAAAGGTCAGCCTCAACAATCTCTGGTTTGCGACAATCGTCCATACGATGTTCTGTTGCCAGCGACCACAGACGATAACAGATACCCTCACCTACACGTCCTGCACGCCCCGTTCTCTGTCTTGCCATATCCATGGATATACGCACTGTGTCGAGATGAGTCAAACCATTGCGTGGGTCGAACACCATACGACGGCAAAAACCCGAATCTACTACTACTCTTACGCCTTCAATAGTGAGTGATGTCTCGGCTATGGAAGTGGCAAGAACCACTTTTCTCTCGCCCTCGCGAGAGGGCATAATAGCCCGACGCTGTTGTTGTGGAGAGAGCATGCCATAGAGGGGAAGAACGGATGTTGAACCCAATGAGTCACCAAGGATTTCCATGCATTTCATTATCTCTGCCTGACCGGGCAGGAAGGCGAGAATGTCTCCCTCATGCTCACGATGAGCTTTCATAATAACAGAAGCCACCTGAGATGCACAATCATACACATCAGCTTCCTCGGCATGGATTACCTCAACATCATACATTCTGCCTCTGCTCTCAACAAGTGGAGCATTGAGGGAGGAGCATATATAATCCGTATCTATAGTAGCAGACATTATTACGATATGCAAGTCCGATCTTATTATCCCCTGTGCCTCGCGTACAAGAGCAAGGGCTGTGTCGGAAGCAAGACTGCGCTCATGAAACTCGTCGAACATCACAACCGACACGCCTTCGAGCGTGGGGTCATCAACAAGCATCCTAAGGAGTATGCCCTCGGTAATCACCTCAATACGGGTGGCCGAACTGACTTTTGTATCAAACCGTACACGATAGCCCACTGTATTGCCAACACCCTCGCCAATCATTGCCGACATTCTCTCGGCTATCTGTATAGCTGCAATACGACGCGGTTCGACAACGAGCACACGCCCTTCATCCACAGCATCAAGAACGGTAAGGGGCAATAACGTTGACTTACCAGCTCCAGGAGGGGCGGTAAGAACTATCGAGGGATGATTGGTCAGAAGGCCATTTACCTCTTCTACTATGTCCCATGCTGGAAGTCGGTCAACATGAGAAATATCGGCGGAAACACCTTTTCTTATTTTGGGGATTATCTTATCTGACATAACACATAGTTAGCGGGAATAAACATAGCCCAATATTAAAAAATTATCCCCGCGATTCACATCGGGGGGATAATAACAACACAAACACAAAATATAGTCGGGCTTATCGCCTCGACTAATAGCCGATAAGCTTATTGAATACCCCTCTCGCGGAGCTTCACCTGCCAATTCCAGGCAGACTTCAGCGTATCCTCGAGACTTGTCTCGGCCTTCCATCCCAACACTTCGTTGGCTTTCTTGGGATCGGCCCATACCTTCTCGATATCACCGGCACGACGGGGAGCGTAGGTCCAGTTCACCTTTACACCTGTAGCCTTCTCAAAGGCATCGACAATCTCCTTGGTGCTGACTCCACGACCTGTTCCTACGTTAAACACCTCAAGTTTGTCGCTGTCAGTGTCGAGCACTCGCTCCATTGCCTTGACATGAGCCTTGGCAAGGTCAACTACATAAATATAGTCGCGGATACATGTTCCGTCGGGAGTGTCGTAGTCGTTGCCGAACACCTTGAGTTGCTCGCGAATGCCCATTGCCGTCTGTGTGACATAGGGGATGAGATTCATTGGCACACCATTGGGCAGCTCACCGATGATGGCTGTGGGATGTGAACCAATGGGGTTGAAATATCTGAGCAGGATGGCCTTGATGGGCGCACCACTGTTGATGTCGTCACGAATGATTTCCTCGTTCACCTGCTTTGTATTGCCATATGGACTCTCGGCAGGCTTGATGGGAGCATCCTCTGTAACGGGGAGATTCTCGGGGTCGGGCTGACCATATACGGTGCAGCTTGACGAGAAGATGATACCCTTCACATTATGCTTCGGCATAAGTTCGAGAAGATTGATTAGACTTGTGAGGTTATTGCGATAGTAGAGAAGTGGCTTCTCAACACTCTCGCCCACTGCCTTGCTTGCGGCAAAATGAATGATACCCTCAATGTCTGAATACTTAGCAAAGACCTTGTCCATTGCTGCATAATCGCAGCAATCCACCTGCTCGAATGCAGGACGGACACCTGTGATTTCCTCAATGCCGTCAACTACATTTGCATTGGAGTTGCTAAGATTGTCAACGATGACAACCTTATATCCTGCGTTGATAAGTTCGACGGTGGTGTGTGAACCGATAAATCCAGTTCCACCTGTTACGAGTATTGTCTGTTTCATAAGTTTTTATTATTTAGTCTCTTTTGACGTGTGCAAAGGTAACAATAAATTTCCTATAAAAAAAATATATATGCAAAAAGGTGGCGAAAATTAGTAATTCGCCACCTTTTTTATAATTCGTTAATCAATTATTCCAGTCCGAAGAGGGATTTCAGACCACCATCGACACCCGAGAAGCCCATAAAGGCAAGACTGAGAAGTCCGGCAGTTACCATCGTTATAGCCACTCCGCGCATTCCCTTTGGCACATTCACCAGTTCAAGTTGCTCGCGTATTCCTGCGAATACAGTTAGGGCGAGTCCAAAACCTATGGCTGTGGAGAAGGCGTAGATAATACTCTCGACAAGCGAGAAATCCTTTTGGATGACAAGGATTGCCACA
>CALZMK010000273.1 GCA_945788545.1 uncultured Prevotella sp. | reverse complement strand
TCTACACCACAATGAAGGTGAAGGAGATGCCTCCAAAGGAATATGCTGAGTATCATGGACTTGACAAACCGCTTGACGAGGAGAAGGTGAATGTGTTCAAACTCCTTGCAAAGGCTCCTACGGCATTTTGGTCGGTGGGACTTGTGCAGTTCTTCTGCTGGGCAGCCTTCATGTATATGTGGACATACACCAACGGCGGTATTGCCGAGACATGTTGGAATACTACAGACACTGCATCCCTCAGCTATCAGGAAGCCGGCAACTGGGTGGGCGTGCTCTTCGCCGTGCAGGCTATTGGCAGTGTAGTATGGGCAGTTATCATTCCCCAAATCAAGGACCGCAAGATAGCATATAGTCTCAGTCTTGTGATTGGCGGTGCCGGATTCATAATGATACCTTTCATCCACGACCAGTATATGCTCTTCGTTCCATATTTTATGATTGGTTGCGCATGGGCTGCTATGCTTGCACTACCTTTTGCCATCGTCACCAATGCCCTCGAAGGATATGGACACATGGGAGTTTATCTCGGACTCTTCAACGGCACTATCTGCATTCCCCAGATTATTGCAGCCGCATGTGGAGGTATTGTATTCCAGGCTATTGGAGGCCGACAGTGTGAAATGCTCATGGTAGCGGGAATACTGCTCGTAATCGGTGCTATATGCGTATTTGCAGTGAAAGATCGCACACTCAAGCATGTGGAATCCGCCAATCCTCAAGACGACTTATTAAATATGTAACATATAGGAAGGGGGAATCTGTGCAATCGTTTGCGCAGATTTTCCCGCCTTTCCTTGTGATTTACAGGGCCTATTGAAATATTTTTGTTTAATTTTGCAACAAAATAACAGCAATTGAATTATGACAATACTATTGAACCTATCGTACAACACCGTTTTCGGTGAGCAACTGGTTGTCAACCTCATCAAGGGTGACAATGTGCAAGTTGTTGTGCAACAAAAGATGAATACACTTAACGGCAGCGAATGGAGTTGCCGAGTTAACGTGCCGGAGGGCATGGACACAGTCAACTATTTCTATAGTGTGGAGAAAAACGGAGTGCTGTCACGCCAGGAATGGCAGTTGCAGCCGCACACTCTCCGTCTGTCGGCATCCAAGTCGGACACTTTCGTGGCATACGACCATTGGAACGACATCCCCGAAGATGCCTATATGTATAGCTCTGCCATCACCGACTGCGTGGCAAAGCGCGCCAAGAGCAAGGCGGTGAAGACAACATCATCACAGGCTATCATCATCAAGACCAAAGCTCCCCAACTGCGCGCCACCGAGCGTCTGGCCATCATGGGCTACGGTAAGGTGTTTGGCGACTGGGAATCTACCAATGCCATGCAAATGGAAGAGTTTGCCCCCAACGAGTGGATGGCCGTCATCGACGCAAAGAAGGTGAAGGGCAATAGACTTGAATTTAAGTTTGTAGCCCTCGACGACAAGGTGGATTACACTCCGCTATGGGAAACACGCGACAACCGCACTATCGACCTGCCCGAACTCAAGGACGGAGAGACGGTGGTATATGAGCTCGACACTGCCTTCTTCCCCATCTTCGCCTGGAAGGCGTCGGGAGTGGTGGTGCCTATCTTCTCGCTGCGTTCTGAGGGCAGTTTCGGTGTTGGCGACTTCGGCGACCTCAAGTTGATGGTTGATTGGGCTGCCAAGACCAATCAGCGCGTCATTCAGATATTGCCCATCTACGACACCACCATCACCAATACATGGACCGACTCCTATCCTTATAATAGTATAAGTATATATGCCCTTCACCCGCAGTATGCCGACCTTCGCCAACTGCCCGAACTCAAGGATGCTGAGACAAAGGAGCGCATGGAGGCACTGCGCAAGGAGCTCAACGCCCTGCCACAAATAGACTATGAGCGCGTGAACAATGCCAAGCGCGAGTATCTGCGCCTGCTGTTCGAACAGGAGTTTGCAGCAACAAGCAAGAAACCCGCTTTCAAGAAGTTCTTCGATGACAACAAGGAGTGGCTTGTACCATACGCAGCATTCAGTTATTATCACGAGAAATACGGCACTGCCACATTCTCGGAGTGGCCCGACCATCACACCCTACCCGACGACGAGCGCAAAAAGATGGGCACTGCCGGAACAAAGGAATACAAGTCGGTGGCATACTGGTATTTCATTCAATATATCCTCGACTCACAATTGCGCGATGCCCACAACTACGCACAATCCAACCGCGTTCTGCTCAAGGGCGACATCCCCATCGGCATCAGTCGCGACGGTGTGGAGGCATGGGTAGAGCCTAAGTACTTCAACCTCAACGGACAGGCTGGAGCACCACCCGATGCCTTCTCTGCCAACGGACAGAACTGGGGTTTCCCCACATACAACTGGGATGCCATGCTCGCCGACGGATGCTCATGGTGGGTGCGCCGATTCCGCAAGATGGCGGAATTCTTCGATGCCTATCGTATTGACCACGTGCTTGGTTTCTTCCGTATATGGGAGATTCCTTCACATGCCGTTCACGGACTGCTTGGACAGTTTGCCCCTGCCCTCGCCATGACCCGCGAGGAGATTGAGAGCTACGGACTGCGATTCGACGAGGATCGCTACACACGTCCGTTCATCACCGACTGGACTCTCGACCGCATGTTCCATGAGCGTGCCGACGAGGTGAAGGATAAGTATCTCGACCGCCTCGACGACGAGCGCTATCAGATGAAGCCTGAATACGACACCCAGCGCAAGGTGGAACAGGCATTCAAGGGTGTGACCGAAGAAAAGGAGATATGGCTTCGCGATGGTCTATATGCCCTCATAAGCGATGTTCTGTTCCTGCGCGACCATAAGGATCCTAACAAGTTCCATCCGCGCATCGGCGTGCAGCTCGACTTTATCTACGAGCAATTGTGGGACAACGACAAGTATAACTTCAACCGCCTCTACAACGATTATTTCTATCGCCGCAACAACCAGTTCTGGTATCAGGAGGCTATGAAGAAGATGCCTAAGCTCACTCAGGCCACACGTATGCTCGTATGTGCCGAAGACCTTGGTATGGTGCCCGACTGCGTGCCATGGGTGATGAACCAGTTGCGCATCCTCAGTCTTGAGATACAGTCGATGCCGAAGGATGACACCGTTCGTTTCGGTCATCTCTCGCGCAATCCCTACCGCTCGGTATGCACCATCTCCACCCATGACATGTCAACACTGCGTCAGTGGTGGGACGAGGACTATGAACGTACTCAGGACTATTTCAACTCGATGCTCCATCGTAGCGGTGCGGCTCCCCACCCACTTCCAGGATGGCTTGCCAAGGAGATTGTGTCGCGCCATCTCACCAGTCCGTCGATGCTCTGTCTCCTGTCTCTACAGGATTGGCTGTCAATTGACGAAAACCTGCGCCTTGCCGATGCCGATGCCGAGCGCATCAATATCCCAGCCAACCCACGCCATTACTGGCGCTACCGCATGCATCTCACCATAGAGCAACTCCTCGCTGCCTCCGATTTCAATCAGACTGTGAAGGAATTGGTGAAGAACAGCGGAAGATGATTAGGAATTAGAAAATTGAATTTAAATAGGTATGAAAAAGATTAGTGTTATCCTTTCTGCACTGCTGTTGCCGCTGATGGCAATGGCTCAGAGCGTCA
>CALZMK010000272.1 GCA_945788545.1 uncultured Prevotella sp. | reverse complement strand
AATTGAATAACGGCATGGAAATGCCGCAACTGGGAGTAGGCACATTCTTGGTTAAGGAGGATGCCCCTGAAAGAGTATGCCATGCCATCAAAGCGGGATTTCGCTTGATTGACACTGCACAAGGTTACGGCAATGAAAAAGAAGTGGGAGAAGGCATACGGAAAAGCGGCATCGACCGCAGTGAACATTTCCCGTGGTAAACGATATGTTTATAAATGGAATCATCTAAAATAATTTCATCCTATGAAAACAAGAGTATTTTTCATCATGGCAGCATTATTCGCAGCCATCACCACGAATGCCAAGACATTGGTGGTTTACTACAGTTTTACGAACAACGTGCATACCATCGTCAGCGACCTGAGCACTCAGATAGATGCCGACGTGATACGCATTGAGCCAGCCGAGAAAGGCATTGACTATGCAGCAAATAATTATGCGGCTGGCAGTGCATTGATTTCTGCCATACTAAGCAATCCCGATGATGCAGCGTCCTATCCTGCCATCGACCCTGTGGAAGTCAATATGGCTGACTATGACATGGTAGTCGTGGCAGCTCCGCTATGGTGGAGCCAAATGGCAGCGCCACTTCAGACCTTCCTGTTCCAACATGGCAAGGAAATGGCAGACAAGCACATCGCCCTGATTGTGTCGAGTGCAAGCAGCGGCATAAGCAGTGTGGTAGCTGATGCCAAACGCCTCATCCCCGAAGGCAATTTCCTTGAGCCAAATCTCTGGATTCGCTCGTCGCAGGTGTCCAATCGCCACAGCATGATTGAACAGTGGTTGAAGGACATCAACTATACCAACATCACCTCCTCCATTTCTGCCGTGGGCAAGGATGGAGAGGAGGAAGCGCTTGCCACCTATAATATTGGCGGTCAAAGGATTGAAACGGATTTGTCAAATGCAGGAATCAGTATAAAGCAATACAAAAAAGCTGGTATGACATATTCGAAAAAGTATGTCGGAAGATAAATTGAAGGAAAAAACATTGTCATATCAAATATTTTTTGTAACTTTGCACCATCATTGCTAACTTCACTATTTTAAAAACAATTATGGTAATAAACATCAGAAAGACTATGGCAACAGTGCTTATAGCAGCACTCGCCACGAATGCCTTTGCTGAAGGAAAGGCTACAGACAATGGCTATCCATATAGCCAAGTGCCCTTCACCGCAGTGAAAATCACTCCCTCCACATTTTGGGGCGACAGGATTAAAGCGGCAAGGGAAACCACCATTCCGCTCGCCTTTAGCAAATGCGAGACACAAAACCGATACAGCAATTTCACCAAGGCGGCATACACCTTGACGCATCCTGAGCATGCAGAACTGCATACCAAGGACTATGACGTGCCCACATTCATGGGGTTCTGCTTCGACGACACTGATGTTTATAAAACCATAGAAGGTGCAAGCTATGTGTTGCAGAACTATCCCGACGAGAAACTCAAGGCGTATATCGACAGTGTGATAACCATAGTCGGAGCGGCACAGGAGCCGGACGGATATCTCTACACTGCAAGGACAATCAATCCCGCAAAGCCCCATCAGTGGTCGGGCAAGAGCAGATGGGTGGAGGAAGAGGTGCTGAGCCACGAGTTGTACAACCTCGGGCACATGGTGGATGCCGCCTGTGCGCATTATCAAGCCACAGGAAAAACCAACTTCCTCGACATTGCCAAACGCTATGCCGACTGCGTGCTGCGTGAGGTTGGTCCTAACGATGGTCAGGCTCATGTAGTGCCTGGTCATCAGATTGCAGAAATGGCACTCTGCCGTCTTTATCTCATCACGGGAGAAAAGAAATATCTCAACGAGGCTAAGTATATGCTCGACTATCGCGGAAAGACCGATATACATAATATCTACACCCAAAGTCTGCAACCCGTCGTTGACCAAAAGGAAGCCGTGGGACATGCCGTAAGAGCCGGATATATGTATGCCGGAATGGCTGACGTGGCTGCACTCACGGGCGACTCGTCTTACGTAAAAGCCATTGAGACGATATGCGAGAATATCATTGGCAAGAAATACTATCTCACTGGAGGTGTGGGAGCCACGCATCAGGGCGAGGCTTTCGATGCCAACTATGTATTGCCCAATCTCACGGCATACAATGAGACTTGCGCTGCCATATCGATGGTGTATCTGTTTGAAAGGATGTTCCTCTTCAAAGGCGACGCACGATACGTCGACTGCTTGGAGCGCACACTGTATAATGGTGTCATCAGCGGAATGTCGGTGGATGGCGGAAAGTTCTTCTATCCCAACCCCTTGTCTGCCGATGGGAAATACAAATTTAATGCAGATAACACCAACACCCGCCAACCATGGTTTGGATGTGCATGTTGTCCGTCAAACCTCTGTCGGTTCATACCCTCAGTGCCTGGATATGTTTATGGCGTAAGGGACAATAGCCTGTATGTCAACCTTTTCCTCGGCAATACCGCCACCATCAATATAGCTGGCAAGAATGTGGTGCTACAGCAGACAACCGAATATCCATGGGATGGCGACATTGCAATAAAAATCATCGCGTCGAAGGCAAAGGACTTTGACATGAAGATAAGAATACCTGGATGGGTAAGGGGCGAGGTAGTGCCAAGCGACCTCTACAAATACAGCGACGAAAAACAGTTGGGTTATTCCATATCTGTCAATGGCGAAAAGATGGAGAGTGAGATTGAGAAGGGATATTTCTCCATAAAAAGGAAGTGGAAGAAAGGCGATGTGGTGAGAATACACTTCGACATGCAACCACGCACCGTTATAGCCAATGCCAATGTGAAGGACGACAATGGACGAGTGGCCTTCGAGCGCGGACCTTTGGTATATTGTGCGGAAGGCATCGACAATCCAGATGCCAATGTCCACAACATATTCATTGGCGAGACTCCAAAGATAAGCGTTTCCGACCATACCATACAGAACACCGAAAGCGACAATCGCCCGTTCACGGTGAAATCGCTTGTAGTTGACAATGTTCAGGTGATGACAACGTCGGATAGTGGGCGTCTTTCCGTGAAGGACACCTCCCTGCGACTTATTCCATATTATTCCTGGAACCACCGCGGGGCAGGACTTATGGACGTATGGTTTGCCTCATCCCTTGAGGCTTTCAAATGAATGGGAACAACACTGCCCGCATCTGTAAATCGAGATGCGGGCAGTGTTTCCTTTCGTTATGCTTTCCACAGTCCGTGGAGGTTGCAGTACTCACGGGCACAGACGCAGGCCTCGTCGGTGAAGAACTCTGCCTCGGGCTTGCAGCCTGGCTTCAGTTCGCGCCTCAGCACTGAGGTAGGTGTCAGCAGTTCTATCCATTGGATATAGTGCTCGTCGAGCATCGGGTGCTCTGCACTTCCCACTTTAACGCGATAACCGCAGTCGGTCTTCTCCACTACTGGCACATGTTTCTCATGTGCTGCATCAGTCACGTTCTCCTTGAGCAGCACCATCGGTTTGCCGCAGCATACCAATTCGCCTGCTCCAGGATTCAACACTTCCACCACATTGCCGCAAATGGGGCAACGGTAGATTTCCCTAATCTTTGTCATAATTTCTCCTTTCTTTAGATTGAGCACATTATCGCACTCATGATTTCACAGTGCAAATATAGCACATTTTCTTCCTCTTGTCAATACCTTTATGC
>CALZMK010000271.1 GCA_945788545.1 uncultured Prevotella sp. | reverse complement strand
TGGGAGGATAGAATGCGTCGGTGATGTGTCTAATTTGATATTCAGAATCGGGAGAACCGATGACTGCAATGATGTCGAAACGCAAGGAGGCGTTGATCCTATTAGTCTTGACATAGGAGTTGGCAGCAATGGAAATGGAGCGTATCTTATGATAATCCACAGATTCCTCGGGCTGCATATACGTCATATTACTACGTGTCCTCACCTCAACAATCACCAACAAACCGTCTTTGGATGCGATAATGTCGAGATCACGACGCCCATAATGCCAGTCGCGCTCGAGAATGGCATACCCGTTATCCAGAAGATAACGGGCAGCCATTTCCTCGCCCCACTTGCCTAATTCATTATGAGCAGCCATAACTTTAATTCTTTAATTTTTTAATTTTTTAATCTCGCGCATTGCGCGACTACAGGCTCTCCAACATGCGCTTGATAACTACTGTGGCAGAAATCTCACGATTGGCAGCCTCTGGGATTACAAGCGAGTTCTTACTCTCGATGACATCGTCGGTAACGATGAGACCACGGCGAACGGGCAGACAGTGCATAAACTTACCATCATTGGTTACTGCCATGTGGGCGGCATCAACGGTCCACGACATATCCTTGAAGATAATCTTGCCATAGTCGGCAGGATTGCTCACTCCCGGGCAACTCCAGTTCTTTGCATATACAAAGTCGGCACCTTCGAGAGCCTTCATCTGGTCGTATTCCACATGGGCGTTGCCTACAAACTTCGGGTCGAGCTCATATCCCTCGGGATGGGTGACAACGAAATCAACATCTGCGGCATTCATCCATTCGGCAAAGGAGTTGGGCACAGCCTGTGGCAATGCACGACAGTGGGGAGCCCATGTGAGGACTACCTTGGGACGCTTCTTCTCGTTGGTCGGAACAAAATTCTCCTTAATCGTGATGAGGTCGGCAAAGGCCTGCAATGGGTGTACTGTTGCTGACTCCATGGCAAAGACGGGACGACCGCTGTATTTGATAAACTGGTTGATGACGGTTTCGGCATAGTCGTATTCGCGATCGGTGAGGCCTGCGAATGAGCGCACACCAATGAGGTCGCAATAGCAGCCCATCACGGGAATAGCTTCGAGCAGATGTTCGCTCTTGTCACCATCCATAATCACTCCACGTTCTGTCTCCAACTTCCATGCTCCGGCATTCACGTCGAGCACAATGACGTTCATGCCAAGGTTCATTGCTGCCTTTTGGGTGGAAAGGCGAGTGCGCAATGAGTTGTTGAAGAACACCATCATGAGTGTCTTGTTCTTACCGAGGTTCTGATATTTGAACCTGTCTTTCTTTATCTCTTCTGCCTCAAGGAGAGCCTTCTGAAGGTCGCCGAGGTCTTCTACGTTCATAAATGTTTTCATATTCTTTTATTTATTTTGACGGAGTTATGATGGGAAGTTATGTTAGGGAGTTATAATGGGGAGTTATAATGAGCCAAATGTTTATGCGCACAAATCTATTGGCTTCTCATAACTTCCCTTCATAACTTCCCTTCTTAACTTCCCTCCATAACTTCCCTTCTTAACTTCTCACCTGTCCTTCTCCCTCGATAAGCCACTTATAGGTGGTAATCTCTTCAAGTCCCATGGGACCGCGAGGACCAAGTTTCTGAGTACTGATACCTATCTCCGCACCAAGTCCAAACTGAGCTCCGTCGGTGAAGCTCGTTGGGGCATTGACATATACACAGGCGGCATCCACGAGTTGCTGGAACTTCAAGGCGTTGTCCTTGTCATTGGTGATGATACATTCGCTATGGCCCGAACCATAGGTGGCGATGTGCTCGATAGCCTCATCGATAGAATCAACCACCTTCACTGCCATCTTGTAGTCCATGAACTCGGTGCCAAAGTCATCATATACAACCTCAACATTCTTCTTTACCACTGGCTCTAACAATGCTTGCAGGTCGGCAAGTCGCGAGCGATGGATGATAAGACAATCCAGGGCATTGCACACACTCACGCGACGGGTCTTTGCATTGTCGATAATGCGCTTGCCCATCTCAAGGTCGCCAAACTCGTCGAAGTAGGCATGCACGACTCCCGCACCGGTCTCTATAACCGGCACCTTGGCATTGTCGCGCACGAAATCAATCAGCCTTCGACCGCCACGGGGAATACATACGTCAATATATCCCACGGCATTGAGCATCTCAGCCGTAGCCTCATGGGTAGCCTCCAACAAAGTGACCACATCGGGATTAACACCATTTGCCTCCAACACCTGATGAATAATCTCAACCTCGGCACGATTGCTGCAATCGGCATCCTTACCGCCCTTGAGCACGCAGGCATTTCCGCTCTTGAAACAAAGCGAGAAGACATCGAATGTGACATTCGGACGAGCTTCATAAATCATACCTATGACACCAAACGGAACGCTCACTCGCTTGAGTCGCAATCCATTGGGAAGTGTTGACTCCTTGAGTATGCGACCTAAGGGAGACGGCAACTTGCTCACGTTGCGCATGTCGGAGGCAATGTCCTCAAGTCGCTTGTCGGTGAGCTGCAGACGGTCGTAAAGAGGATTCTTCGGGTCCATCTTTGCAAGATCCTCGGCATTTGCCTTGAGTATGCGCTCCTTATTGGCGATGATGGCGTCAGCCACTGCGAGAAGAATCTCGTTGCGCTTGTCATCTGATATGGTAGCCAATAGGCGACTGGCGGCTTTTGTTTTCTTTAGGGCTTCTTTCATATTCTATTTTCGACCCGCCGCTGATGCGACGGGCACGGGAGCTGTTTTTTAATTCTTAATTTTTAATTCTGAAAGTGGTGTGCGGAGTATTCTCTTTATCGGCGATAAGATCGATGAGAATGTTCTCACGCTTGCCATTGGCGATGATGACCTTGATGCCCGACTGCTGCACACGGGTGGCGGTGGTGTATTTGGAATGCATACCGCCACGGCCGAATGCGCTCTTCTCCGTCTGGATGTATTCGCTGAGGTCGTGACCAGGGGCAACCACCGGGATTATCTCCGATTTGGGGTCATCGGGATGACCGGTGAAGATACCGTCGATATTGCTAAGGAGAATGAGCATGTCGGCCTTCATCATCTGAGCAATCAAACCGCTCAATTCATCATTATCGGTGAACATCAGCTCGGTTACGCTCACGGTGTCGTTCTCATTGACGATAGGTATCACCCCATTCTCAAGCATCACTGTCATACAAGCCTTCTGGTTTTCATACTGCTCTCCAGGATTGAAGTTTTCCTTCATCGTCAGTATCTGACCGATATGCAGATGATGCTCGCGGAAAAGGTCATAATACAACCCTATGAGCTTCACCTGACCGAGAGCCGAAAACAACTGCCGCTGTTCAACGGTGTCGAGATCGTGATCTACCTTCAGTTCGCGTCGGCCACAGGCAACGGCTCCCGAAGATACGAGTATCACCTCATTGCCTTGACCCTTGAGCCAAGCAATCTGGTCGATGATAGCCGACATGCGAGTGATGTCGAGATGACCGTCGGGACGCGTGAGCACATTACTGCCCACCTTTATTACTATTCTCATTTCTTGTTATCCTTTTCTCTTATCTCCACTCGTCTAATCTTGCCGCTGATGGTCTTGGGTAAATCGTCAACAAACTCGATGATTCGTGGATACTTATATGGTGCAGTCACGTGCTTGA
>CALZMK010000270.1 GCA_945788545.1 uncultured Prevotella sp. | reverse complement strand
GAGGCGAAGAGGCGCATGAGCTTGTCTTCGAGAGATACATAGAAGACAGAAGAACCTGGGTCGCCCTGACGTCCGGCACGTCCACGCAACTGTCTATCCACGCGTCGGCTTTCGTGACGCTCTGTACCGATGATGGCAAGACCACCGGCAGCCTTCACCTCGGGCGAGAGCTTGATGTCGGTACCACGACCAGCCATGTTGGTGGCGATGGTCACAGCTCCGAGTCCATTGGTGCTCTGTCCTGCGAGAGCCACGATGTCGGCCTCCTTCTGGTGCAACTTGGCGTTGAGCACCTGATGAGGTATCTTTCTCATATTCAGCATCTTCGACAGAAGTTCTGAAATCTCTACTGAAGTTGTACCCACGAGGGTTGGGCGTCCGCTTTCGCGCATCTTCACAATCTCGTCGATTACAGCGTTGTATTTCTCGCGTGCTGTCTTATACACACGGTCGTCCATATCCTTGCGGGCGATGGGACGGTTGGTGGGAATCTCCACAACATCGAGTTTGTAGATGTCCCAGAACTCACCAGCCTCGGTGATAGCCGTACCGGTCATACCCGCGAGCTTGTGATACATGCGGAAGTAGTTCTGCAGTGTGATGGTGGCAAATGTCTGTGTGGCAGCCTCCACCTTCACGTGCTCCTTTGCCTCTACAGCCTGATGAAGTCCGTCGCTCCAGCGGCGTCCCTCCATGATACGTCCCGTTTGCTCATCCACAATCTTCACCTCGCCGTCGATAACGACATACTCGTCATCCTTGTTGAACATGGTGTAAGCCTTGAGCAACTGCTGCAGTGTGTGCACACGCTCGCTCTGCACGGCATAGTGGTTGAGCAGGGCGTCCTTCTTGTCGAGGCGCTCCTGGTCGCTGAGATTCTCGTTTTCGAGTGCCGACAACTGAGATGCGATGTCGGGCAGCACGAATAGTTCCTTGTCGTTCACCTGCTTGGCGAGCCACTCTGTACCCTTGTCGGTGAGGTCGCACGAGTTGAGTTTCTCATCTACAACGAAGTATAGCGGTTCTACGCACTCAGGCATGCGTCGGTTGTTGTTTTCCATATAAATCTCCTCGGTCTTGAGCATACCGGCCTTGATACCCTCCTCAGAGAGATACTTGATGAGCGGTTTGTTCTTGGGGAGCGACTTATGTGAGCGATAGAGCGAGAGGAATCCCTCCTCAAGCAGTTTGGAGTCGTTCTTTGCCTTACCCTCGGTGATTTTCTGTTTGGCCTCGGCGAGGAACTGAGTGGCGAGTTTGCGCTGCACCTCCACAAGTTTCTCCACGAGTGGCTGATATTCCTCAAACATCTGGTCGTCGCCCTTTGGCACAGGACCAGAGATGATGAGCGGGGTACGTGCGTCGTCGATAAGCACAGAGTCAACCTCATCGACGATGGCATAGTTGTGTGCACGCTGCACGAGGTCGTCGGGCGAGTTGGCCATATTGTCGCGCAGGTAGTCGAAACCGAATTCATTGTTCGTACCGAATGTGATGTCGGCCTGATAAGCCATGCGGCGCTCGTGTGAGTTGGGCTGGTGCTTGTCGATGCAATCCACCGAGAGTCCGTGGAACATATAGAGCGGTCCCATCCACTCGGAGTCACGCTTGGCGAGGTAGTCGTTGACGGTTACCACATGCACACCGTTGCCTGTGAGGGCGTTGAGGAACACCGGCAGTGTGGCGACGAGAGTCTTACCCTCACCGGTTGCCATCTCGGCAATCTTACCCTGATGTAGAACGACACCACCGAAGAGCTGCACGTCGTAGTGTATCATCTCCCATTTGAGGTCGTTGCCACCGGCTGTCCAGTGGTTGTGATAGATGGCCTTGTCGCCGTCGATGGTGATGAAGTCCTTTCGTGGGTCGGCAGCCAAGTCGCGGTCGAAGTCGGTGGCCGTAACCACTGTCTCCTCGTTGGTTGCGAATCTCTTGGCGGTTTCCTTTACGATGGCGAACACCTCGGGCATAGCCTCGTTGAGTTTCTCCTCGAAGATGTCGAGGATTTCCTTTTCTATTTTGTCGATCTGAGCAAAGATGTCGGCACGCTCGTCGATGGGCGTGTCCTCTATCGTTGCCTTCAGTTCGTCAATCTGCTTGCGCTTATCATTAGCAGATTCCTGTATGCGCTTTCTGATCTCCTGTGTCCTTGCACGGAGAGCGTCGTTGTCGAGCTTTTCGATTTCGGGAGAAACAGCCTTCACCTTCTCCACAAATGGTTGGATGAGCTTCATGTCCCTTGTTGACTTGTCACCGAAAAGTGACTTCAATAACTTTGTAAAATTCATATCTTATATTCTTTTTTTATTCCTATAATTAAAAATTCCGTGCAAAATTACGAAAAATATTCCGTAATCGTGCATAAATCACTGATTATTTGCGTTTTTTAGTCAAAACAATGGTTCTGACGAGCATGCATTGGGTGCTCGGATGCGTATTGACTTGGCAATTGTGGGTGCGATGCGGTCGGTGGTGACATTATCCACGATGCGTTCCGCCTTGACCCCGCAGCCGAACATTATTATAGGAAATTGTATGAATGAGGCTCTCGTGAGAGTGTTCTCCATATTGTCCTCATTTAGTATGCGCCATCCCGGATTCACCTCCACGAGTATGTCTCCGCAGCGTTCCTGCGCATATCCGTTGCGAATCTTGTAGATGTTGGGATTGGTGTTTGAGAGGAGTTGGAGTCCTGTATATACCGAGCGTATTCCCGCCGACATGGCGAGGAATTCCTGAGCTCTCTGTGTGGCGTCGGCAATACTGATGCGCTTGGTTTCAAGCAATTGGTGGTTGAGGTATATCTGATTGCCGAAATATGAATCCACATATCGCGCCTGTCCCCACAGTGCCCCGTAGTACATATTGAGAAGGTTGGCAGTGCGGTTGATATAGAAGATGCCCGTAGGCACGTTGTATCGTGCATAGTCGTTGCCCTCCTCGTCGCAGTATCCGGTGCTTGTCACGACGTATAGCACGTTCTTCTGCCCCACGATGAGTTCGATGCCGCTGATGAGGGCGGCAATCTGCTTGTCGAGTCTCACGTATGTGTCCTGCAACTCCAGTTGGCACTCGTTGACGGTGCGATGGTCGAAGTTGCCGGCATAGTATGTGATGTTGAGCAGGTCGGTGATTCCGTCCTTGCCCATCTCGGTGCTTTTTATGCAATGCAGTGCTGTCTTCGTCACGTTTTCGTTGACGAGAGCGCTTGCCTTGTATTCGCGGTATCTGCGGTCGCTGTTGAACTTATGCGTGAAGGTTGTTTGGGCGCTGCTGCCCATGAAATATGTGAAACTGCCCGTGAAGTAGTTGTCGGGTGTCCACGCCTTGTTGGCAATTTCCTTGGCGGCAGGGTAGAGTCGGTTATATTCCTTTGCCCATTTAGGCAGTTCCTTACCATAATATGCCGACGAGCACCACTCTCCGCTCTCGTCGTCAATCCAGATAGCTCCGTCGGCGGCATGTCCAGCCGAGAGCACAGCTGCGTCGCGTGTGGGTGCGATGGCATATACGATGGCCTTGCCCTGTGAATACACCTTCAGTTCGTCGGCGATAGTGCTTGTGAGCACGTTCTTGGGGGATGTGCCCTTTGGCGTTCCGATGCCCTTCGTCTTGTCGTCGTCCACGCAATATACAGGGCGCAGCGTGTTGCGGTCGAGCCAT
>CALZMK010000269.1 GCA_945788545.1 uncultured Prevotella sp. | reverse complement strand
GCATCTATCTGCTTCATGCTCGACCCGTCGTAGGCAAGGATGGGCAGATATTTGATGAAGTCGTTTACCTTTTGCTCAGGGTTATGCTCGTCAACGCTCAGTCGGCAACTGTATTCCGCCACCTGTCGCAAGGCGCGGTTTGGGGCAAAGTCGAACACATAGCAAAGCGGCTTGAGCACCACCTCCTCTCCCCATTCGTCGCGCATGGTCCATGGCGACTGCACACGGAATGCTGCCTGGAAATAGGTCTCGGGCGAAGAGGAATTGCGAAGCATGAAGATGCCCGTCCATGGCTTTACGGTGACACCTGTTGACAGCTTGCCGCACGAAAGCGTGATAGTGCAATCCTCCTGCGGATTGCCCATGCTGGCATAAACGGGATTGACGGCTTCGGCTCCCATTCCTGCCTCATTGCCTGCAGCCACTATAATCTTGTATCTGCCGAAAAACTTGCGGTTGACCGGTTTCTCCAATAGTTTCTTCATAGCCTTGCATGCCGCCACACTTGGCAAGAACCAATAAGTGTGACGCAGATAGTCGAGCAGTCGGGCATCGGAGAATGGCATAGGCGGCTTCTCTCCGGCTAACTTCAAGTCGCTCACCACGTTCTCTATGTATGCTCCATGAATGAGGTCAACCCATTTCTGCACATATTCCTCATTGACAAACGTGTCGTCTTCGGCACTGAAAAAAGTGTTGAGGTCAAACTCGCAGAACTCCCCTTGCTCTGCTATCTCACGTATCTTGTCGGGCAACTGATAGGTAAGCATAACCATCTTAGGTAGAGACAGATAGGGATTTTTGCCCTTACTTTCGTCCCAATGGTATTTTGCGCTTTGCTCGTCGGAGTATGTCCAGTTGAAGATTTGCTCTTCGATAAATTCTCCACTTGCCAAAGCTCGGAAAGGTGTGCCTGAGAGATAGAGGTAATGCTTGGTCTCAAGCGGCATCAGTCCCTCGTCGAAAGCCTCACGCACCTCTATCTCCTTCTTCGATGCGGCATCTTCGGCATATATGCTTTGTGTCTCTTCGGCTATGCGAGCCGCAATATCCTGCTTGTTGTAGTATTCCTTGGCATTCTTTCCCCATGCCCCGAAGTGGTATTCGTCGAGTATGATACAATCCCAATTCACCTGCTGAATCCACTCGTTGGTGGCCTTGATGCCGCCCACGCTGTTAGTGCCGAGCACATCCTGAAACGAGGCAAAGCACACGAAGCGCCTTGTGAGGTCAACATGGTTGAACTCGCGGTTTTCCTGTTTCTCCACGAACGTCCAGTCCTTGAAGTCCTTGTGTGTCAGCAGGTCTTCTTTCCATGCCGTCTTGACTGCTGGCTTGAATGTCAACACGAGCACATGCTTCCATCCCATGCGCAAGGCCAGCTGATAGGCAGTAAAGGTCTTGCCGAATCGCATCTTGGCGTTCCAGAGGAAGTGGGCAGTAAGCCCCTCGTTGGCTTTGTCGGCAGCAAACGCCTTGAAATAAGCCGCTGTCTTTCTGACTGCCTCTTCCTGCTCGGGGCGCATCTTGAAGTCCAATGTGCGCTGCAAGAGTGTTGTCTCGTTGTTTCTTACAGCCTCGATAGCCTGCTCCACTTGCTTTGTGCTGCATGCGAACCACTCGCCCTCGGGGTTTGGGATGTGTGCGCTACGAAGCACTCTGTGTACTGCCTTGTCGCTGAACACCGAACCGTCCTTGCGCATGGCTGTGCGTATGAGTTCCACTTTCCACGACTGTCCGGGAACAAGCGTAGGATAGTGTTCTTTCATCCTCACGTCGATACTTCGGGCAGTAAAGCCCACCTTGAGCATACCAGGATAGCGTGTGTCGGAATAGGCGTATATGATAGGCCTCTCCGCCACTTGCTGTTGAAGTAAATCTGTTGCTGCCATAGGCGTAATGTATGTTTTCGATAATAGTTCCTTATTTGTAATCAGCTTTGCTTGATTTTAATCTGTCAACCAGAGTTTCCTAAAAAAAGGAAAGAATTTCGGTTTTCTTTCCTAAAAAAAAGGAAACATAAGATTTTTAGACGAACAGCAAAACAATGTTATATCTCTCCCCCTTGTTCTGATATGGCACATCTGCCGCACGAGCAAGGGGTGAAACTTATTCCATCGGGCGAATCATCGACTCAATAAACGCGATTTCATTCTCGTCTAATCCGTATTTCTCATAAAGCATCTCGTCGGTCCAAGGATGGGAGAAGTCTTGGAGGGGGACGAATTGATAGACATCTCTGGAAGCATCTTGCGTCTTTTTCTTGATCGAGACTAAATATCGGAAGAACTTTGTCCCAATGTAACTAATTATATTTTCACATTCCGTTTTTGTGTAGTTCTGAGCATATCCAATACAAATATAAGTATACGAGCAGACACTATTAGGCTCTCCATAGATAGGTTTTCCTAAAATGATTTGGTCAGTTCCAGATCCACCTGCTTTTGGTATGAATATTTTATGTAAACCTAAAGCAGAATGACCTTTGGGAATATCAGACCTCTTTATCCATGCGTACCCACACTCTTCAAGTCTTCTATTAAGATAATATTTAACATCATGGGCAGAGTCCTTCTTTGTGCTATATCCCTTCCAATTAGAACTCAGCTGTTCATCACGATCAAAAAAATGCTTTGGACTTACACAATTGTAGAAAGAATTTGTATTATAGTAATCCCCCTCTACAGCAGTAACTTTACCTAAAATCTCAAGAGCCATTGGATCGCGTATTACGATACCTGCACCGATTGAATCTAAGAAATCATTTCTTGTATACTCTTTTTTGATAGTATGGAGAACATAATTACACTTCCCGTTGTAGTCTTTGTTATATAAGAAATAATTTACACCGCCTTTAATCTCAACTCCGGGGAAACATTCACTTGCGTCTAAGAAGTCATGCATTTCAACGAAGTGATTAGACTGTAACATCTTATTTACCCATTTATTTGAGATACCTTGACCGGCTTTTGTCATCCACCTACTGGGGGTAATCATCACAAGATATCTAGGACCAAGGAGCAGTGCTTGGTCTATAAACATGGGATAAATTGCAGAAGCAAATGCACCATTATTAGTGGTTTTTTCACTAGCGCAACTCAGCTGATACGGCGGATTACCTATAATAACATCAAATTTCATATTTTTCGGGAATAATTTTTCGGGATTGTCTGTATGAATAAACTGATAAGCATATTGTTCTGATTCGCTGCCTCGGTCATATACCTCCTTGCTTGCGCCACAGAATTTACATTTGCCATTCACCCATGTATGCTTGATGGCCTTGTAGAACACATGACCTTGCTCGTCGTCGAAATAGCTCACACTATGCTGGCTGTTGGCACTCTTGCTGCAATAGAGCGTGCGTCGGCTCAACAACGAGGTGAGTTCTGTCAAAGCAATGCCATAGACCTGATGGTGCATGATATGGTCGATACGCTTCTGACGATTGGGAATCGCCTCTGCTAAACCACGGTCGAGTCGCTTGACTATCTCGCGCAGGAAGACTCCCGACTTGCAGAATGGGTCGAGAAACGTTGTGGTGGGGCTGCGGAACAGATCCTGAGGCAGCATGTCCAGAACCTGGTTGGCAAGAGCTGGAGGAGTGAACACCTCGTCGTTCGAGAGGTTGGCGATGCAGTTGAGCACATCGGGATTGTATTCTTTATTC
>CALZMK010000268.1 GCA_945788545.1 uncultured Prevotella sp. | reverse complement strand
CTGCATTTATTATCTATGCCATTCGGTGGGCGGTGACACTGACGCTGCTCTACTCGCTCTACAGGCTCTTGCTCCAACGCGAAACGTTTCACCGTCTGAATCGTGCCGTTCTGCTGGCAATCCTTGTGGTGAGTCCGCTGCTGCCGCTCATACCGCTGCATACAGATGATCCGACAACCTTTGATGAGGTACTTGCCAAAATTGAGGGGTCGTTGCTTAGCCTGCCAACTTCTGAGAGTGTTGCAGAAGATACTCTTCTTGCACAAGAAGACGAGAATGCTGCATCGGGGCTTTGGGTACGATATTGTGCGTATATATACATAATAGGTATTGCCGTCGCGCTCACCTTTTACCTGTTCCGGCTATTGACTCTGGCACGCATCTTACGTCGCTGTCAACGCATATCACATCCGATAATTCCGAAAGATGTTCATCTTATGCTGGACATGAGAATCAAACAGCCCAGCAGCTGGATGTATTGGATTTTCATTGACCCTATAGACTTGAAGAAGAACGCTGACGCTGTACTCAGACACGAACTGGCACATGTGAGGATGGGGCATTCGTGGGACTTGTTTCTCTGCGACCTCACGTGCCACATGCTATGGTGTCTGCCCTTTGTCTGGATGTTACGGCAAGACTTGGTGGATGTGCACGAGTTTCAGGCAGACGAAGCTGTATTGCAAGGTGGTGTGACGCTGGAAGACTACGAGCACCTATTAGTACGCAAAGCAGTGCAGACACAGATTCTGCCCATTATGAACACTTTACGCCGTGGAGCCGTGAAGAAACGCTTCGCCATGATGTACAGCGGTCGTTCGTCGCGGTGGTCACGGCTCAAGTTGTTGTATCTGGCTCCAGCCCTCGCGGCCTGCCTATGGGTGTCTGCCCAAGCCGAGGTGTACAAGACATATCTCAACGGAAAACTCGTTGAACAAAAGGAGTTGGAGGTTGTTGATCCAAAAACCATCAAGCATGTAACTGTGATTCATAGTCAAAAAAAGGTGGTGGTAGAGACAGAAATGTCTGGGGTTGATACGACGGTCTTTCAATCTGTTGCCTTGCCGTAAGATACATCTTTTACCGATGTTATAAGCCGTCCGTGACAATTCCGAATCATCGGCTGTAGTAAAGATTATCTTTCAATCTTATTGAATTAACTTCATAGTCCGCCATAATGTCGGACAGCCCTTACTATGTCCCAATAATAACGTAACAATGAAAGCCTTTCAAACCCTCAACGACCCTACTTACAGGGCAGGAGAGGTTCGCTGGAGGCGCAGAGTCCCAACAATACGAAATAAGTAACAGCAAAAAAGCATCATGAACAAAAGACAAATCATCACCATCATCATCGCCCTTGCTGCCTCGTCGGCACAGGCGCAAGGCCTCGTTTTCGGCACCGTGCAGGACGCATTTCTCAAGACACCGTTGCCAGAGGCAAAGGTATCGCTGCTATTAGCGGCAGACAGTTCAGTAGTTGTAGAAACCATCCCAGTAACGGCCAAGCGCAGGGACGACGGCACGGTGAGGGAGGCGCAGTTCATGCTACAGCCCGAGAAGAAAACGTGTAAGTATCTGCTACGGGGCAGGCTCGAAGGTTATGAGGACGGCTACCTGCCCCTGGCGATAGATGCCGGTAACGAAGGTGCCATCATGCTCGACGATGCGCTGGAACTGCGCAAGATTCGACAAGTGAACTTGCAAGAGGTGACAGTGACGGCCACGAAGGTGAAGATGTACTATCGGGGCGACACCATCGTCTATGATGCCACGGCGTTCAAACTGCCCGACGGCTCGATGCTTGACGACCTCATCCACCAGATGCCTGGCGTGACCATCGATGAATATGGCCAGATTTTTGTTAATGGCAGGAAGATTGACGAGCTGCAACTCGGCTCGCGCTCTTTCATGCGCGGCAACTCGAAGGTGCTGATGGAGAACCTGCCTTACTACACGGTGAAGGACATCAAGGTGTATGACCAGGACACCGACCTCAACCGTGCGCTTAATGCGCAGGTAGAGAGGAAGAAGTTCGTGATGGACGTGAACCTGAAGCCGGAGCACCAGATAGGCTACATCGCCAACGTGGAGGCGGCGGGCGGCACAATGGAACGCTGGCTGGGGCGTGCCTTCCTGCTGGGCTTCACCGAGCGCACCCGCTACACGCTGTTAGGCAACTCGAACAACGTGAACGAGAGCCGCCACATTGGACGCTCTGACCACTGGACGCCCGATGCCGTGCCGCAATCGCAGTTGACCACGCACAGCGCAGCAGGGGAAATTGACTATCAGTCGGCCGACAAGAACGTGCAAGAGAACCTGACCGCCGACTTCACCTCCACCCGCGACGAGGGCGAGATGCTGAGACGCAGCGAGCTGTTCCTACAGGGCAATCCGCTACAGACCACCCACCAGAATTCGCTGTCGAAAGCCCAAAGGCTGAAGGTGGGCAACCGCTTCAAGTACGTCAAGCCCCAAGGATTCATGTTCAATTCCGATGCAGCCTTCAACTACAGGTCGTACAGCGGAAACTCCACGACGCTGATGGAGCAGTTTGTCGATAGCCTCACGACACGGCAGCGCACGGACGGCTTCAACGATGGGAATACATGGGGCGTAAACGGCTATGCCCAAATACAGCCGATGCTGAAACCCTTAGGGAAGACGGAGCAGTTATTACGAATCACTACGTCGTTTGATTATTCCTCAGACGAGAATGAGCGTGTGCAGCAGTATCGCACAGAGAACTTTGTCAGTCCTTCAATCATCAATCAGCACAATACCACAGACTTCTCCCTGCGCAAGTTTTCCGTGCATACGCCCATCAACTACAGTTTTGTAGGTAAAATGAATCGTTTGTTCTTAGACATAAACCCGTCGTACAGCCTTGAAAAGACCCACGACTGGCTGTATCATCCCGATACATTGTTGTTGGCTTCGCAGATAGATATGCTCAGGGCCACGACCGACCCCACCAACTCCTACGACAGCGAATTGCAGACCTATAAGACGGGCATCAGTCTTCAATTTCGACATTTGCAGCATGTGCCTGCCACCAAGATTATGCCGTTTGAGGCCGATGTGGATTTTTTGGATTTGTATCTGAACATCATACCAATGCATGAGCGTCTGAACTACCAGCGCGGAATGCTCGACACGTTGGTCACACGTAATACTTTCCGCTTTGAACCACGCCTCGACGTTCACCTGTTCGCCAAGAAAGACCGCCACCGCCCTGCGCTTATTCGTCTCTCTCACACCGAATTCAACGCGCCGCTGGTCAGTATCCTCAACATCCGCGACGATGCCACCCCCCTTGTCGTCCGTCTCGGCAATCCCGACCTGAAAGCATACACATCCCAATCTACGCTTGTAGCTGAGTACAAGGACATCCGCAGCGCACGGCACAACTTCTATGTCTCTGGTTATTATGCCTACCTTCATAACAAAGTGTCGGAGGCGGTCAGCTTCAATCCCGCCACAAGTGTTTACACCTATCGCCCCGAGAGTGTGCATGGCAGCTATGACATCAGACTGAAAGGCGGCATCTTCTATACGCTTGACAAAAACAAATACTGGACAGTAGAGGCTAACCTTGATGCACTCTTCACCCACTGGCTTGATCACATGATGCTGGCCGGAGAGACTGAAAGCCATGTAAATGCGGTCAACAGTCTGACGCAGCACCATAAG
>CALZMK010000267.1 GCA_945788545.1 uncultured Prevotella sp. | reverse complement strand
GACGACGAGGGCAATATCTGTCCGCGCACCGTGACGGAGCTTAACAACGACGTATTGGTGTGCAACCACCTGATACGGTTCTTCCAGACCGACGAGAGTCCGCGCCATAAGGCCATGTTCCTCGGTTCGGCTGAATGGCTCATCCGCACGGGCAAGCAGACCAACAACGACCGCGCCGTGGCTAAGGGCATGGAGGCTCTCGCCAAGGTGTATAAGGACTTCGACGAGGAGCGCGACGCTACGGACGAGATGCCGGACATGAGTCGCATTGCCATCACGCAGGACGTGAGCATCGTGAAGCGCGACCGTGTGAACTATACCGAGGAGGAGAAGCTGCGCATGGCCCGCAAGTATGGTCTTACGACCAAAGACCTCCAGGAGATAGAAGACGATGAAATGTTTAGCGACAAGCGAGAGGAAGAGCCCGACTACTTCGAGTATATGGAAAAGAAGGGCGAGGAGGATGCGCTCGGACGCGGTAACAACGAATTGGGCGAATTGACGAATTTTGAGGAAACGGAGGATGAAGAATGAGCGGAAACAAAATAGAGGTATCTATATGATGCAAATAGAAGTATCTATTGCCTGTAGGTGATAGGCATAACCTTATGAAGGTGATGGGCATAACCTTATGAAAGTAATAGGCATAGTTTATGTCAACGAAACGGCAAAAACTTAACATATCAAACATGACGTGTTAATGAAAATGCGATTGCTTAACATTAAATGTGCCGACACTTTTCACTAAATGTGCCGACACTTTTTGCCAAATGCGCCGACACATTGAAAAACGAAAGGGCTAGCCCCTTTCATCAAAACGGCTAGCCCTTTGTATCAAAAGGGCTAGCCCCTTGGAAAAAACGGAGAGTCGATTGATTTCGTCAAAAGAATCGGCTCTTTTCACCAAAAGAGTCGGTTCTCAGCAAAAACGTACCCATTGATGGGTTAGATAAATGAGTAACAAAACAATGATATGATAACAGAAAATTTACAAAAGAAAATAGACCGTTCCATTAGGTTGCTGCAAAGTGTACAGAAGCGATACGACGGCGAGATAGAGATAGCTTATTCGGGTGGTAAGGATTCTGACGTAATACTCCAGCTCGCAAAAGAAGCGGGCATCAGGTATCGGGCCATATACAAAAATACAACCATTGACCCTCCAGGCACGTTGGGGCACGTCAGGGAAATGGGAGTGGAGATACTACGGGCAAGGGATTCCTTTTTCCATCTCGTGGCGCAGAAAGGATTCCCATCCCGCTTTTCTCGTTTCTGCTGTGAAAAACTGAAGGAATACAAGGTGCTCGAAAAAAGCGTTATCGGTGTACGCAAGGCTGAAAGCAGAAAGCGAAATGAAAGGTATAACGAACCGACACAATGCCGATACTACGGATCGAAGAAAGAGGAGAATCATGTAGAACAGATTTATCCTATTCTGGATTGGACCGATGAGGATGTGAGAGACTTTATCATAGACAGAAAGTTGAAACTCGCACCTATTTACTATAATCAGGGGGGGCAAATCGACGTATCAAAACGTCTTGGTTGTATGTGCTGCCCTCTCAAATCGAGGCGCAAGCGCATTATCGAGTTTCAGAAATACCCCAAGATAGCAAAGGCTTATCTACGCGCTGGGCAACGATTTATGGACACGCATCCTGATAGCATGGCGTGCAAGAGGTACGACAACGTTTACGAATGGTTCACTCGCGACGTATTTTACAGCTCAAATGCAGAATGGAATAAGGTAAGCACAGGACTGTTCGGTAAGCCGGACTTCAAGAAATTCTTGGAGGATAAGTTCGGCATAGACTTGACATTATAAACAACACAACCGACAACACAAAAACAATACATGAGTAACAAACGACACAAATACTTCAACAAGGTACCACCGTTTAAGCCGGACCCTGAGCACTATACTCGCAAGCAACATTCCTGGAAGACGAAGGAGGCTTATGAGACGGAGGATGACGCTTGGGAATATCTCAATCAGAACCCGAAGCTCAAAGCAGAGGGTATGACGGTGTATCAGTGTAGGACGTGTAACAAATGGCATGTGGGACATTTGAAATTTTGAGTTTTGAATTTTGAGTTTTGAATTATGCGCAAGCGCATTTGGAATTGTTCAATTTTGAATTATTCAAAGTCCTGCTCAAAATCAAAACTCAAAATCCACAACTCATAATTCAAAACTCAACAATTCAAAATCGCCAACGGCGACAATTCAAAACTCAAAATTCAACACTCAAAACTCAACAATGCAGCAGGCACACAACATCTATTTAACCAAGTTTCAGCAGCAGTCGCTCTATATGGGAGCCAAAGACGAGCGAGTGATTGCTGCCCGTCGTGTGGGAAAGACCGACGGTTTGGTGGCTCCCTATGTATGGACGGCATCAAACTCCATGCCTGGTATGCTGGGCGCATGGGTGGCGGTGTCGCGACAGCAGGGCTTCGGCAAGACCATACCGAGCACGATGGCGGCTATGGAGCGTATGTTCGGATTTACGCAGGGCATCCACTTCGGTTGGGGACGACCGCCGAAACATGCTCGCGAGAGTATCTTCAAGCCTAAGAACTACGACAACTACATTTGGCTGGCCAATGGTGCCGGATGGGTGCTTATATCCCTCTCGCAGACTGCCAGTGCCAACTCCTACACGTTCTCGGCGATGGTGGGAGACGAGGCGAGGTTTTTCCCTTACAAGAAAGTGACGGACGAGTTGATGCCGGCTCTTTCTGGTCAGACGCATCCATTAGGCGACATCAACTTCTCCGACTATAACCCGATGTATAAAAGTACACGCTTTCTCTCGGATGCCTCGCTCACGGCTAAAGGGTCGTGGCTGGAGAAGGAGGAGGAGAAACTGGACTTGACCGTTGAGACGGGACCATTCAAGGGCAGGACCTACCGACGGATACAGGAGCTGCTGGAGGATTACGCTAATAAGGTGATACGCTACAACGACCTGCTGTATGACGCCAAGAAGACCGATCACGGGGTGCATGTGGTGCCGAAGGAGCTGCGCACGATGATACGCGCCGTTGCTCTGAAGATGATGAAGCACGAGGGGCAGTTCCGCATTATGCCCAACCACGGCCAGCATGTCACAAAGGGTATGGTGGATATGGCTGTCAACTACAAACTCATTCCGCAGGACGATGCCGAACTGGTGTATGACTACGAATATCTTATCACGCCGGAAGAGGATTTCGAGATGCAGATGTTTCTGCGCTCAAAGAAATTCACGGATGGCTATCTGCGTGAGCTGCGCCGTGTGGCTTTCTGTGTGCGCCGCGCATCGTCGCTCGACAATGTGGATATTCTCGGCGAAGACTATATCCGACAAATGAAGCGTGACCTGCCGCCATACACTTTCGCAGTATCAATTCTCAATGTCAAGATACAGAAATCAAACGATGGCTTTTATTCCAATCTCGACATCGATCATGTTCACGGGTATATCCCGGACGAGATAGACCCCCTTGTGTCCGCAAATTTTAGTACGCAAAAAGTGTCGGGCATCATCGGTGGAAGGAAAGTCACCAGCGAGAGTTATCAACCCGACTTCAAGGAATTGGGCGAGCGCAACGACTCACGCATGGACTCCGACTGCATCAATACCCTCCCTTTATATATAGCCCTCGACTACAATGCCAACATCAATACGCTTGTGGTGGGGCAAATGTATGAGCGTGACGGCATG
>CALZMK010000266.1 GCA_945788545.1 uncultured Prevotella sp. | reverse complement strand
GCCGACAGGATGGCGGTGATCTTGTTGAGGCTGTCATATAGTGCCTTCATCCCCATCGCGTCGAGCTCTTCCTGCTTCTTTTTTTCGTTGTCCTCGATTGCCGCCAGTTTCTCTTTTGCCTCTTCCAAAGCCTTGTCGGCTTTCTGGAATTGCGGAATGAGAGTGTCGGATAATTTCTTGTCGAGATATGCCAATCTGTTGAGCAGCAATCTGTATGTGCATACCTTCTCGTTCATCTCGTTCTCATATATGGAGATGTTTTTCTCAGCCACCTTCTTCTCCTTCATCCTCTGTCGAATGTCTGCCGTTTCCCTCCATTGTGCGAGAGTTCTCTCGTTTTCAACAAACGACTCGCTATTGGTCTTCTCCTCCACCTTGCGCAGTGCCTCCTCGCAGTCTGCCTTCTCCTTTTTCAGATTGATGTCGTCGGTCAGCCAATGCAGTTTTTTGGCGATGTTGTCATTCTCCTTGCCTTTCGTGAGGAGTTGTTCTTCTATCGCCTTTATTTCATCATTAAGCAAGGCGATGTCCTCGTCGTTCAGTCCAGTGTCCTTGGCCTTGAGCAAAGCCTCGTCCAGGAGTCGTTTCTTCTCCGACGTAATCTCAAACAGTCGTCGGCCTATCTTGGTATATTCAGTAAAGTGTGTGATTTTTTCAAGTATCTCCACCTTCTCCTTCTCATTGCTTTTGAGGAATCGTGTGAATTCGCCTTGTGCGAGCATAGTAGTGCGGCAGAACTGACTGAAGTCGAGTCCCACGGCCTGTTGCATTGCCTGGCGCACATCCGCCACCTTGTCGCCTCTGCCTTCATATCGCTTGTCGGCAGTGATGTCGTGCAGCATCCATGTGGCAGGCGAAAGACTGCTCGAAGCCTTTTTCTTCAATCCTCGTTGCACATGCCATTCCGCCTCATAGTCATGACCGTCGATACCCTCAAATGAGAGTGTGACGAATGCCTCACCGGTGTTGCGACGCATCAGTTGTCGGGGGTCGTCGAGGGTGAGGTTGTCACTGTTGTTCTCCACCTTCGTTTTCTCGCATTGCACTAATCGGGGGGTGGTGCGATATAGGGCCAAGCAGATGGCGTCGAGGATAGTGGTCTTGCCCGCCCCCGTCTTACCAGTGATTAGGAATACGTCACTCTCCTTGAGTGGTGATGCCGTGAAGTCGATCTCCTCGTCTTCGATCGAGGCAATGTTATGTATATGCAGTCTTTTTATCTTCATAATCCTTAACTCCTTTAACTCCTTAAATATCCCTTTTCACTTCCTCGATTATCTGTCTCATCTCGTCGTCAAAGGTGACGCCCTTTGATTCAATCCACATCCTTGCCACATCTGTAGTGTCGAGTTGTTTGAATTCGGATGTGGTGAACACACGTCGTTCATTTTCCTTCTGTATCGACTCTTTTCTTTTGGCATTGATGAGGCAGAATCTGCAAGCCTTTGTTGAGGCTATCGCGCCTGCCTCGTCGTTGGCTCCCGACGTCAGATAGTTTTCCACTTCCACATTCAGTCGTATGTATGAAGGAATATCGTCAGGATAATTCATAAACTCGTGCTTCACTTCCTCCCATTCGGCAAATCCCTCCTGCGGGATATTCACTAAGGGGCGAGGGTTGTTTATCTCCAATGGGGTGACCTGCGGGGTTGCTCCATGTCGGTCACATTCCACGAGCATCACGCAATGCCTGTTGCCACGATACACCTCGTCGAAACTCATGGCTATCGGAGTGCCGCAATAAAATATCCGTCCGTCTGTGTCCAACTTCTGATATTTATGTATATGTCCGAGGGCGATATAGTCATATCCCTCGCCAAAGATGTTGAGCTCCTGGCAGCCCAATCCTCCGATATTCTCGTCGGTTGACATGTCGTGCCCACGGTAGTCGCATCGTGCCACGGCGAGATGGGCGCAAAGGAATACGGGCAACTGCTCCTCCTTGTTCATTTCAGCCACCATTTCCTGCAATCTTATGAACACATCTTCAGGCATGAATCGGTCGGCGGCAAAGGGAACGGCAACGATATATCCCTTGCCCTCCACCTTGAAGATATAGTCCTCAAGTCGGCTGTCGCGCGATATGTTGCCCACCATCTCCACGTTCAGTGCCTTCCATGGAGTGCGGTATATCGTGTGTCGGCTTCCACTGTCGTGATTGCCGGCAATGCACACTATCTGCATGTGGGGATTGGCACGATGTATCTCCACGAGAGCGTCGGCAAGCATTGTCTGCACCGAGGCTGAGGGTTGCATCGTGTCATACACGTCGCCCGAGATGACAAAGGCATCAGGCTTCTCTTCCTCCACAATCCTTGTCATCTGCCTTAGCATGTCGGCATGTTCTTCCTCGCGCGAGTAGTTGTAGAGCGAATGTCCGAGGTGCCAGTCGCTGGTGTGTATTATCTTCATCCTTATCTATATCATTAATTCATAGCTGCAAAGATACTGTTTATTTTGATAAAACAAAGCAAAAAAGCAAAATTCTTTGGAATAATCATCAAAATACTTGCAGAAATGGAAAATACTTCGTACTTTTGCAAGAAATTGTGATTTAAATATTCGAAATACAATAATATATGCAATACTCCGATTATGATGCCGAGACCCTGTTCTCGGTGGGACGCAGGTTCCTGAATGGCGACTGTGTAGAGAAGGACATCGCCAAGGCAAAGGCAATGCTCAGTAGGGCTGCCGAAATGGGGCATCCACTCGCCCGTAAGTTGATGGAATCCATATCCGAGGATATTCCTGAGGAAGAGGACGACATGAAGGAATGGAACAAGATGAGAAGTGGGGAGATGTACGACTGGACAGACCCCGTGATCGACCGCAGTCTGACGCGCTCGCGATTGGCATGCGAGAAATTCAACAAGTCGGGCATCGACCATGATGACTATCGCTCAGTGCTCGAGGCGATGATTCCCGGTGTACCCAAGTCGGTCACCATCCTTCCTCCCTTTCATTGCGACCATGGCAACGGACTGCATCTTGGCGAGGGAGTCTTCGTCAATTACAACGGCATGTTCCTCGACGCGGGCGAAATCACAATTGGAGCACACACGCTCATCGGTCCCAACTGCTCGCTCTACACTCCCCAGCATCCCATCGACTATCTTCAGCGTCGCAAGACGCTTGAGTCGGCTTTACCCATAAAGATTGGAGAGGACTGTTGGCTTGGGGGTAACGTAACAGTCTGTCCGGGAGTCACCATAGGCGACCGCACAGTGATAGGGGCGGGCAGTGTCGTCACTCACGACATTCCCTCCGACTGTATGGCGGCTGGCAATCCCTGCAAGGTTATCAAGCGCTTGTGATTGATTTGTGTGGAAATCCAAATACAATATAGTATTCTCACGCGCGCGTGTGCGCGCAGGAAAAAGTTTAAAAACATCTGTCAGTGTCAGCCTTATTTATAACACATTGATAAATAGACAATTATCAAAATAGGATGCTGACAGATGTTATAAAAAACAAGTTAAGACCTTATCAAAACAGGGTGATTTGAGCAAAAAACAAGCTAAATTAACTCCAAAATCCGCACTAAATTGACATTATGTGTATTCCTCTGTCATCTCCCAATGCCTTGGCATTCCATCTCTGTCATAATATAGTAAATCTCTCTTTCTCTTTGTCTCTGTGGTTTAAATATAACTTCAGAAAGTTCAGTTGTCTTTTTTTAGAATAGGTGGCTCTTCTGCAATTTAGTT
>CALZMK010000265.1 GCA_945788545.1 uncultured Prevotella sp. | reverse complement strand
AGATTGAAGCTTCGGGAACGGTGGTCGATCAGACCGGCGAGACCATCATCGGAGCGACAATCATGGAGAAAGGTACCAATAACGGTACGATTACCGACATTGACGGAAATTTCAAATTGTCGTGTAATGGTGATGCCAATCTTGTAGTTTCATATATTGGATATGAGACTCAGGAACTAAAGGCAGGAAAAGGTTTAAGGGTTGTGCTCGTTGAAACCTCAAGTATGCTGAATGAGCTTGTTGTGACTGGTTATACCACACAGCGAAAGGCGGATCTTACAGGTGCTGTCTCTGTGGTGAGCGTTGACGAGCTGCAGAAGCAAAACGAGAACAACCCAATCAAGGCTCTTCAAGGCCGAGTGCCTGGAATGAATATCTCAGCCGACGGTACTCCTTCAGGTGCAGCCACTGTGCGCATACGTGGTATTGGAACTCTTAACAACAATGACCCTCTTTATATAATTGACGGAGTGCCGACAAAGTCAGGAATGCATGAACTTAATGGCAACGACATAGAGTCGATACAAGTGCTAAAGGATGCCGCATCAGCTTCAATCTACGGTTCACGTGCTGCCAATGGTGTAATAATCATCACCACCAAGAAAGGCAAGGACGGCAAGGTGAAGGTTGATTTCGATGCCAGTATAGCCGCCTCTTTTTATGCCAACAAGCTGGAAGTGCTTAATGCAGAGCAGTGGGGACAGGCTTATTGGCAAGCAAACGTAAACGACGGACTTAATCCCAACAACAACAATCTTGGCTATCACTTTGACTGGGGATATGACGCACAGGGCAATCCTCAATTATATAAGGTGACTATGCAAAAATATCTTGATGATACCAACACTGTTCCTGCCGCCGACACCGACTGGGTTAAGGAAACGACACGTACGGGTATAATCCAAAACTATAATGTAAGCGTGAGTAATGGCAATGATAAGGGTTCGAGCTATCTCTCGCTTGGCTACTATAAGAATCTTGGTATAATCAAGCATTCGGATTTCGAGCGTCTTTCAGCACGTATCAATAGCGACTACAAACTGATAGGCAATGCCTTGACCATCGGTGAGCACTTTACGTTGAACCGTACTTCGGAAGTGAGCGCGCCAGGAGGATTCCTTGAGAATGTATTGCAGTTCAACCCTTCGTTCCCTGTATATAACACCAAGGGTGAATACGCCAACCTTACCGGTGGATATGCCGACCGTGAAAACCCTCTCGGTCGCTTGGAGCGTAATAAGGACAACCGCTATACATACTGGCGTGCATTCGGTGATGTATATCTTAACCTCGCCCTCTTTAAGGGTTTCAACATCCGCACCACTGCCGGTATAGACTATGCGCAGAAACAGCAGAGAATCTTCACTATGCCAATATCAAATGGTAATGTGGCAAACGACGAGAATGCAGTGGAGGCAAAGCAGGAACATTGGATGAAATGGATGTGGAATGCCGTGGCTACCTATAATATGGAAATAGGCAAGCACCGTGCCGACTATATGCTCGGTATGGAAGTCAACAGACAAGATGACGTGTGGTTCTCGGGTAAGCGTTATGACTATGAAACGCTCAACACCGACTATATGTGGCCAGATGCCGGTACGGGAGTCGAGAAAGCCTACGGTTCGGGCAGCGGTTACTCACTCATCTCTTTCTTCGGCAAGGCTAACTATACATACGCCGACAAATATTTGGCATCGGTAACAGTACGTCGTGACGGTTCGAGCCGTTTTGGTAAGAACAATAAATATGGAACATTCCCATCGGTAAGTGTGGGATGGCGTGTGACACAAGAGGATTTCATGAAGAAGACAGGCTCATGGCTCTACGACCTTAAGCTACGTGCGTCATGGGGTCAGACAGGTAACCAGGAAATATCCAACACCGCCCGTTATACGCTCTACCAAGCCGTATATGGTGACTCGAATTTCGGTGGCAACAGCTTTGGTACATCTTACGACATTGCAGGTACCAATGGCGGACAGATACTTCAGTCGGGCTTCAAACGCATACAGATTGGTAATGACGACATCAAGTGGGAGACAACCACACAGACTAATATCGGTGTGGACTTCTCGCTCTTCAACAACACACTTTATGGTAGTTTCGATTACTTCCATAAGAAGACAAAGGACATTCTTCTCTATATGGCAGGAATAGCGGCAATGGGCGAGGGAAGTTCGATGTGGATCAATGCCGGAGAGATGAAGAACAACGGTGTTGAGCTTAACCTCGGCTACCGCAACAGCATAGGTGATTTCAGCTATGATATCACTGCCAACCTCGGAACATATCGCAACGAAATAACCAAACTGCCCGAGACAGTGGCCGCCAACGGCGACTTTGGAGGTAACGGCGTGAAGAGTGTAATAGGCCATCCTATGGGTGCACAGGTGGGATATGTCTTCGACGGCATATTCAAGAGTCAGGAAGAGGTGGACAACCATGCCACACAGTCGGGGGCAGGTGTAGGCAGAATGCGCTTCAAGGACCTCAACGGCGACGGAATGATCACGGAGGCCGACCAGGATTGGATTTACTCTCCAGTGCCCGATTTCAGCTATGGATTCAACATCTATCTGCAATATAAGAATTGGGACTTAACGATGTTCTGGCAGGGCGTGCAGGGTGTTGACGTCATCTCCGACCTGAAAAAGGAAACCGACCTCTGGGCAGGTGTAAATGTGGCAAACCTCAACAAGGGAAAGCGTTTGCTCGACGCATGGTCGCCGACAAATCCCAACTCAACTATCCCGGCATTGTCAACATATAACAATAATAACGAGACACGTGTGTCAAGCTATTATGTTGAGAATGGCTCTTTCCTAAAACTACGCAACATACAGATTGGCTACAACGTACCCAAGGCGATTGCCAACAAACTCTATATGGAACGCCTGCGCTTCTATCTTTCAGCACAGAACCTGCTGACCATCAAGAGCAGCAACTTTACAGGTGTAGATCCAGAGAATGCAAACTTTGGCTACCCAATTCCAGTGAACATGACATTTGGTCTAAACGTAACATTTTAATGAGATATGAAAAGGATATTAAACTATATATTGGCTGCCTCTTTGGGCTTTATGGCAGCAAGCTGCTCTGACTTCCTTGACGAGCAGGTGCCACAGGGAACACTTGACGAGAACCAGGTGAAGGCTCCTTCAATGGTGGAGAGTACAATAATATCGGCATACGCAGGATTTACGCAGGCCGAGGACATCAACGGTTCGTTCTCAATGTGGAACTACGACGTGCGTTCTGACGATGCCTATAAGGGAGGCAGTTCTGTGAACGACGGCGACGTGTTCCACCAGCTTGAAGTGCAGAAGGGCGTACTGACCACCAACTGGAACATCAGCGACATGTGGAACCGTCTGTACATTACCATCTCGCGTGTCAATTCTGCCATCAGCGTATTGGAGAAGTGCGACGACAGCTATGCCCTTAAGGAGCAGCGCATGGCTGAGATGAAGTTCTTGCGTGCATATAGCCATTTCCTGCTGAAGCGTCTCTATAAGAACATACCATTCATTATGAATGCAAACCTCCAGTATGAAGAATACAATACACTCTCAAATACCGAATACACCAATGACGAGGCGTGGGGAGTGATAGCCAAGGAACTGGAGGAGGCTTATGAGGTATTACCAGTGAAACAGACGGAGAAAGGTCGTCCTACAAAAGCTGCCTGTGCAGCATTCCTCGCAAAGGTTTATCTCTACAAAGCTTATCGTCAGGACGAT
>CALZMK010000264.1 GCA_945788545.1 uncultured Prevotella sp. | reverse complement strand
CCACAGGTAACCCTCTCTATCAGCGTGATCGCCGTGACCAGTATCGTAGTGGTATCAACGTACGTGGAACTGTTGCCGCCAATCTGACACCCATAAAATGCCTGACCATCACCTCTCGCTTGGGATACCGCATTACACAGAGCAACTATCACAACTATGAGGTGCCCTTCTGGTTGACAACCATGTCAAACAACTCTAAATACACTATCGAGGCACAGACCAACAATGGTCTCTACTATCAGTGGGAAAACTTTGCCAACTTCAACAAGGACTTTGGCAAGCACTCAGTAGGCGCAATGGTCGGTATGTCGTTCACCAAGAACCATTGGGACAACAGCAGCATCTCATCTACAGGTGAGAACATCCTGTCTGACTATGCTCCCAACTTCCAGTATATCGACTATTTGCTTGCAGATGCCACCAAGAGTGTGGGCAATGCTCCCAATGATGCCACAGAGCTGTCATATTTCGGACGTTTGTCATACAACTATGACAGCCGCTACTATCTGCAGTTCAACTTCCGTCGTGACGCGTTCGACTCTTCTAAGCTCTCAAAGGATGCCCGCTGGGGTAACTTCCCGTCTATCTCAGCCGGTTGGGCAATAAGCAACGAGAAGTTCTTCAAGGATGCTGTAAGCCGTGATGCCGTGTCATTCCTGAAATTGCGTGCTTCTTGGGGTAAGAACGGTAATGTGAACATCCTCAACAATTACCGCTATTCTTCATCTATTGCCAAGAACCAGAGCTTCTATCAGTTCAATCCTTCTGTTGGCGACGGTACTCTCACTCTCGGTTCAAAGCCTACAGGACTTGCCAACCCCGACCTGACATGGGAGACATCTGAGCAGCTTGACCTCGGTATCGACGCCCGTTTCCTCAACGACCGTCTGACCTTTGGCTTCGACTGGTACCGTAAGACCACCAAAGACCTTCTCATCGAGATTGCTCCTCTGCCTGAAATTGGTGTGAGCAAGTCTGTAATCAACTCAGGTAAAGTGCTCAACACCGGTGTTGACATCGAACTTGGTTGGAGAGACCACATCGGTGACTTTAAGTACAGCGTTAGTGCCAATTTGTCAACCCTCAAGAACGAGGTTAAGGAAGTGTCAGCAATGGTTAACCGCCTGACTGAAATTGGAATCGACGGATTCAACAACCAGCTCAGACCTACATTTGAGGCAGGTTATCCTGTATGGTATTTCCGTGGCTACAAATATGCAGGTGTAGCAGAAGACGGTAGTGCTCAGTATTACGACAAGAACGGTGAGATTACATCAGCTCCCACCGATGAGGACAAGCAGTTCCTCGGTGCCGGTATTCCTAAGTTCACATACGGTATCACCATCAACCTTGAGTACAAGGGCTTCGACCTCGCCATCTTCGGAACAGGTGCTTCAGGCAACAAGATTTACAACCTGATGGTTTCTGCCGACCGTCCTCTTATAAATGGAATCAACACATATTGGAGAGATTCTTGGAGAGAAGACCGCACTTCAGCCAAGTATCCCGATATGAAGCTTGTTGCTACCGACTGGAAATTCTTCAGCTCAGACGCAGCCGTGTTCAGCGGTTCTTACTTCAAGTTTAAGCAGATTCAGTTGGGCTATACCATTCCCTCTAAGATTACAAGGGCATTCTTTGTCAACAACCTCCGCGTATATATGTCACTCGACGACTTCTTCACCATCACAAGCTATCCCGGTGCTGACCCCGAGACTGCTTCTATGAACAGTGGTGCTTCACGTGGATTTGACAACGGTACCTATCCTACATCCAAGAAGATGGTATTCGGTATTAACGTTACATTCTAACTCAAAAAAAATAAGAACAATGAAAAAGACATTATATTCAGCCCTCGCTCTTGCAATAGGTGCAATGGCACTGACATCATGCGAGGACAAGCTTGACATCGAGCAGAAGGGTGTCACCTCGATAGAAAACTTCTACAAGACCGATGCCGACGCAGAGGCTGCCCTTGCAGCCGCATACGAAGGATTTATGTGCAATGTGGTTGGACGTCAGCCGGATATGGGCGGTCCTGGCATATACACTCCTTACAAGATTCTGCTCAACATGTGTGGCGACGATGTGCTTTATGCCAGCGGAAACTATGGCGACCACGAGTTCAGCGGTATGCTCAACGAGTTCCGCTATGACGCAGAGGCTGAGGCTCCCAAGTTCCTCTATTCAGGTCTTTACCTCTCGGTATATACCTGCAACCTTGTAACAGATTACTTCAAGGAGGCCGACTCTCCTGTAAAGAAGCGATGTGTGGCTGAGGCCCGTGTGCTCCGTGCTTATGACTATTTCCTGCTCGCCAACCTATGGAATACACCTCCGTTTGTTGATCACGTGCTTGCAGGTGACGCTCTTCCATATAACTGCGACAAAGATCCCGACAATCCCATGTCTCATGAAGATCTTATTCTATGGATTGCCAAGGAGTGCGAAGAAGCTGCTGCCGACCTCGATGAGCGCAAGAGCACTGCCGATGTTGACGGTGCAGTACGCGTGACCAAGGGCTTCGCATGGGCTCTCGCAGGAAAGGCTTATCTCTTCGCAGGAAAATATGACCAAGCCAAGGCTAACCTGAAGAAGGTTATCGACTCTGGCAAGTATGCACTTGTGCCGGGTGACCGCTATATGGACAACTTCCATATCGAGGGTGACGGCAACGAGGAGAAAGTGTTTGAAATCAACTTTGAGTATAATGCTGGCAAGAGCGGTTGGAGCGGAATGATCCAGCGTTCGTCATGGATGGAGGCAAATGCCTGGAACTGGCGTGCCGGAAACTTTGTCAAGAATCCTGCTAATGTTTATTGTGGTGGCCTTGACGGATGGGGTGGACTCGGTGTTCCTCAATGGTTTGGCGATGAGTTCCTTGCCAACGATGGTCATTCATACCGTTTCGATGCCACTCTCAAGCATATCGACGATGCTGTCTATGGTATGGAATATGCTGACGCTAGCATCAATGATATGACTTTGGAGCAGAAGAAGGCAAGCACTGAAATCGGTATCAAGGACCCCGTTCAGGGACTCTATGGCAACTCGTTCTGGCTTGCATTCAAGCAGATTATCCGTGGAGCTGATACAGGTGGCAGGGCATACGGCGACAATATCCGCCTGAACAACTATCTCATTATGCGTTATGCCGAGGTGCTGCTCAACTATGCCGAGGCTTGCATCCAGACTGGAGATGCTACTACAGCCAAGACATACATTAACATGATTCAGGAGCGTGCCGGTTCGCAGACAATCAGTGCATCTGTTGACATGGACGTGCTGAAGAAAGAGAAGTCTTACGAGCTTTGGCTCGAGGGATGTCGCTGGTTTGATGTTATGCGTTGGAAAGACCAAACTGCCATCAAGCGTCTTGAGAGTGTAGGTAGCGATGTGCCTCACCTCTTCGACAAGCTCTTCCGTGCTCCTGCAGCAGGTGATGAGAAAGTGACATGGGAGAATGGCACAGAGGCAAACAGCCGTTTCTACACTGTTTCATCACATGCAGCCAAGGATGCTGGTTTTACAGTAGGTTTCAAGGCCGGAAAGCATGAGTTCTTCCCCTTCCCGCAGACTGTAAAGGACAAAAATCCCAATCTTGTACAGAATCCTGGATGGTAATAAGTTTTAAGATATTTATTTCGATTTAGGTATATGGTTTTAACTTGTTAAGTTACAATGATTGTTAGTTATTATGGGTTGAGGCTCTGTCGTGAGACAGGGCCTCTTTCTATTGAGTGCTAAGTTGCTTTCCAA
>CALZMK010000263.1 GCA_945788545.1 uncultured Prevotella sp. | reverse complement strand
CGTTGCAGATGTCTCAGCATCATTATTCCGCAGAGATGTCCGATGTGCAGTGAGTCGGCAGTAGGGTCTGTGCCGAGATATGCGGTCACCATCTCCTTCTGGAGCAGTTCCTCTGTTCCAGGCATTATCTGCGCCAACATTCCGCGCCATTTCAGTTCTTCAATAAAGTTTTTCATCCAACTTTAATATTTTAATTTTTTAATTCTTTAATTCTTCAAGGCACCGGGTCATACCCGCTTCCTCCCCATGGATTACATCTCAGTATTCTCCATATACTTAGGGCGAGTCCTTTGATTGGTCCGTGCTTCATGATTGCCTGCCTTGCATATTCCGAGCAAGTAGGAGTGAATCGGCATGATGGCGGAGTGAATCGCGATATGCAGCGCTGGTAGAACAGGATAGGCAGGCATAGCAGCCATGCCACGGCTTTACTTATCCATCGTAATACGTTCATTCAACCTCTGCATTAAGTTGATAACACTTTTCTCCACTCTCTCCGTAGGCATCAGTTTGTCACTGAGCCATATAAACCCCATGCTCAGGGTCTTCCCCTCGAGTTTTTCCGAGGCGGGGGCGAGTATATGCTTGTTGAGCCTGTATGCCTCGCGCATTTGCCTTTTTGCCCTGTTACGCTTCACGGCGTGCTTGAAGTGCCTCTTCGACACGCTCACCATCATCATCATCTGTGGTGTGGTGCCATCGTTGTCCTGCGTCATATACACCAGTCTGACGGGAAATGCAGCCATCGACCTACTTCTCCCGCCACCAAAGAGCGTTTCGAGTTGTTTTTTGCTCTTTATGCGCTCCCTATTGCCAAGTGTGTTGCCGCAGATGTTCATTAGGGCTATATTATATATATAATAAGGTGTATCAGTCGTCGCCGTTCACAATCAGATAGTGCTGCAGGGCACCCGTCATCGAGGGATATTTCTCTGTTGGAGCCTCCAGGTCGAGGCGAAGTCCTGCTTCCTTGGCAGCCTTGGCTGTTGCCGGACCGAATGTGGCTATTACCACGTCCTTGTGAGATTCGGCAAAGTCGGGGAAGTTTTTCATCAGAGAATAAATTCCCGAAGGACTGAAGAACACGAGCATGTCGTAGTCGAAGTCCCTTACCTCTTCCTCGGTGAAGTCGTTGCTCACCGTGCGATACATCACACATTCCGTGTGGTGGAGCTTCTTTGCGTCAAGCATGGTCTTCACGTCGTCGTTGTGCACGTCGCTCAGCGGTATGAGATATTTCTCATTCTTGTGCTTCACCATGCATGGCAGCAGGTCGGCTATCTTGCCTGTGTTGCCGAAGAACACCTTGCGCTTGCGATACTGCACGTATTTCTGAATATACAGTGCTATTGTCTCCGTGACACAGAAATACTTCAGGTCTTCGGGGATGTTGTATCGAAGTTCTTTGGCAAGTTGGAAGAAATTGTCGATAGCGTGCCTTGATGTGAACACTATAGCCGTATAATCGGGCAGGCTCACTTTTTGCTGACGGAATTCTTTTGAACTGAGTCCCTCAATCTTTATGAACGGGCGGAAAACCAGTTCCACCTCCAACTTCTCTGCAATGTCAAAGTACGGTGATTTCTCACTCGTCGGTTTAGGTTGTGAAACCAAAATCTTTTTAACCATTGGTGTCCTAAAAATTTATTTTCAGATAATTAATAGTTATGGCCACAAAACCTCCGAATGAGGCAAGGGGCACTAATTCAAGGGCACAAAAGTACAAAATATTTTGCAGAAAATTCCCTTTTCTTCTAAAAAAGATGGCAAATGACTTAAAAAATGTAAGAGATTTAACTAAAATCAATACAATCAGTGTGCATATTAGCGCACTTTTAACATTCAGATTAAAGAATGACAACAATAGCACTATGGGGAAAAGCATCATCCCCTCTGATGTGGTTATGAAGAGCATGGTCTTTAACCATTGTAAATTTTTTCTCCATCCATAGAATGTCCAGTTCACTATCAAGTACAGGAATCCCTTGATGAGGAAATAAGTGAAGGTCATACCGAGGAAAATGCCCGTCAACTGATAGTGGGAGTCGATAATGTAGGTTTCGCTTACATATCTCGTGGAGTAATACAGGAAGATGACGGCATAGAGCAGACTTGTCAGAAGCACCATAAAAAATTGGAAGCGTAACTCCGTACTTGTCTCGCTCATTGTCATATCATAGTTCTTGGGCAGATAGAACAGGCTCTTCAGCTGTTTGAAGATGAACCCTCTCGACCCCGACGCCGAGATGATCATCGAGATAAAGCCAATGAGCAGTATGAGGGCCATGGCATTGTCGCCCCTGACGGTGTAAGGCACTGTCTCCCCCGCCACTCCATATCTTCCTGCACTGCGCTCGGGATGGAATAGCGAGTCGTTGGCAAAGAATGACTCTTTGTAGTATTTGGGAAGTGGCGTTATCTCGAGCGCACTCTTTCCCTTGCCGTAGCCAGGCAGATGCAGCGTGTCGGGACGATTGCTGTATCTCACCTCCTTCGGTTGGAAGGTGGCTTGTATCGCCGAGTCTTGTTGGGCGGGAGTGGCGTCTTTGGGCAATGTCCTAAGTACTTGATAAGGGTGGCGCGGCTTATAGTATTTGGGTTGCTCCGCCGCGTTCACCCCTATAGCTTCAGGCTGCCCTGCCACTACGACAGTTGAATCCTGTATCGTCATTTACAAGTTAAAGCACTTTTTTATCTTATCCACTGCGTCCAGCTTCTCCCATGTGAAGAGTTCCACGTCGATGGTCTTCGTCTCATGATAGTGGCTGGTGAATGTCTTGCTCACCGTCTCCGGTTGGCGTCCCATGTGTCCGTATGCAGCTGTCTCGCTATACATCGGTTGGCGCAACTTCAACTCGCGCTCGATGGCCTTGGGTCTTAGGTCGAACAGTTCCTCTATCTTGGCTGCTATCTCACCGTCGCTCATCTTCACGTTGCTTCTGCCGTAGGTGTTCACGTAGATGTTCATGGGTTTGGCAACACCGATTGCATAGCTTATCTGTACGAGTATCTCGTCGGCCACACCGGCTGCCACCATGTTCTTGGCGATGTGTCGGGCTGCATAAGCCGCCGAACGGTCAACCTTGCTCGAGTCCTTGCCACTGAATGCACCGCCGCCGTGGGCTCCCTTGCCGCCATAGGTGTCAACGATAATCTTGCGGCCCGTGAGTCCGGTGTCTCCGTGCGGTCCGCCGATGACAAACTTACCTGTGGGGTTCACATAGTATTTGATGTCGTCGCCAAAGAGCGCCAACACCTTTTCCGACTTGATATGCTTTTTCACGCGGGGCATGAGGATGTTGATCACGTCGTCCTTGATTTTGGCGAGCATCTTCTCGTCCTCGTCAAACTCGTCGTGCTGGGTTGACACCACGATGGTGTCAATGCGCTCGGGCACTCCGCCGTCGCTGTACTGCACTGTCACCTGACTCTTGGAGTCTGGTCTAAGATAGGTCATCTCCTTGCCTTCCTTGCGTATGTCGGCAAGTGTTTTCACTATCAGGTGGGCAAGGTCGAGCGACACGGGCATGTAGTTCTCCGTCTCGTTGGTGGCATAGCCGAACATCATTCCCTGGTCGCCGGCACCCTGTTCCTCCTCATTGCCGTTATCCACACCGCGGTTGATGTCGCCGCTCTGCTCGTGGATGGCGCTGAGTATGCCGCATGAGTTGCCGTCAAACTGGTATTCTGCCTTTGTATAGCCGATGCGCTTAATTGTATTGCGGGCGATGGTCTGCAGGTCGATATACACGTTGGAGCTTACTTCG
>CALZMK010000262.1 GCA_945788545.1 uncultured Prevotella sp. | reverse complement strand
TTAGCTGTGCATTAGCACAATTCGATTTTTATTGGTAATTTTGCACAAAATTTCAACTGAAGAATATGGCAAACGACAGAATTCGAATTAAGGACATCGCAATTCGTGCGGGAGTATCGGTAGGCACAGTGGACAGAGTGCTTCACAACCGCCCAAGCGTGTCGAAGGAGGCCAGGGACAAGGTGGAAAAGGCTCTTGAGGAGATGGACTACCAGCCAAACATGTATGCCAGTGCATTGGCATACAACAAAACATATAACTTCATCTGCATCATGCCCAAACACGAGTCGGAGGCATATTGGCAGGAAGTGGAAGACGGGGCTATGTGCGCACGCGACCACAGAAGGGACTTCCAGGTGAACGTGGAGATGATGTATTACCGAAGATTTAACCAGAGCACTTTCAATAAGGTGACAAAAGAGTGCCTGGAGAAAAAACCCGACGGAGTAGTGATAGTGCCCTCAACTCTCGACGTGACAAGGGCATTCACCGACAAACTGCATGAGGAGAACATACCGTTCATCATGCTCGACTCATATATGCCCGACCTGCGCCCCTTGTCTTTCTTTGGACAGGACTCATTCTGCAGTGGATATTTCGCCGGCAGGATGCTCATGCTCATAGCATCGAAGGAAAAGGAAATCATGATGATGAAGCAGATGCTAAACGGTAACGTGGCGAGCAAACAGCAGGAAAACCGCGAGACGGGATTCAGACATTACATGCGCGACCACTTCCCCAATGTCACTATCACGGAGGTAAACCTGCCGCTCGACGTGGAGAGGGAGAAATATAACGACATACTGGAGGATTTCTTCACCAAACACCCCGACGTGCATCATTGCATCACATTCAACTCGAAAGCGCACCTCGTGGGTGAATTCCTTCTGCGCAGCAACAGGCGCAACGTGCAGATAATGGGATATGACATGGTGAACAAAAACAAGGAATGCGTGAAGCAGGGGGCTATATCGTTCCTCATTGCCCAACATGGATATATGCAGGGATATTCGAGTATCGACACTCTATTCCAGGCTATTGTTCTGAAAAAGGAGGTAACTCCAGTGAACTATGTTCCAATAGAATTGCTCACTAAGGAAAACGTGGAGTTCTATCGGAGGGAACAGCTTTAAAAGAATTAAAGAATTAAAATATTAAAGAATTAAAATATAAAAAACAAACAATGGAAAAAACTTATCTGAAAATCAACAGGGCTGACTCTGTGGTGGTTTGCCTTGAAGCAATGAAAAAAGGTGACGTAGTTGAAGTGGATGGAAAATCCATCACTCTTAACCAAGACACTCCGGCTGGACACAAGGTGCTCATCAACGACACTCCTGCCGGTAAGAACATTATTAAATATGGTTATCCTATCGGACATGCCATCACCGACTTGAAGGCGGGTGACTGGGTGAACGAGAACAACCTGAAGACGAATCTCAAAGGCACGCTGACTTATGCCTACGAACCGGTGGACGACCAACTGGATATCGCCAAGGAGGACAGAACCTTCGAGGGATATGTAAGAAAGAACGGTGACGTGGGAGTGCGCAACGAGATATGGATTGTGCCTACCGTGGGATGCGTAAATGGTATTGCCGAACGACTGGCCGACCAACTGCGCAAGGAAACCGGCGAGAAGGACATCGACGCTGTATATGCATGGCATCACAACTACGGATGCTCGCAGTTGAGCGGCGACCACGAGAATACACGCAAGATTCTGCGCGACATCACACTCCACCCCAATGCAGGCGGTGTGCTTGTACTCGGACTCGGTTGCGAGAACAACCAGCCTGATTTGTTTGAACAACTGCTTGGCGACTATGATCATGAGCGCATCAAATTCCTCGTCACCCAGAAAGTGGATGGCGACGAGGTGGAAGCCGGTATGGAAATACTGCGCGACCTGTATGCCAAAGTGTCGCAGGACAGAAGACAGGCAGTGCCAGTGAGCAAACTGCGTGTGGGTCTGAAATGCGGCGGTAGTGACGGATTCAGCGGTATCACCGCCAATCCTCTTGTGGGAGAGTTCTCTGATTGGCTCGTGGCACAGGGAGGCACATCAATACTCACAGAGGTGCCTGAGATGTTTGGTGCGGAAACGATACTCATGAACAGGTGTAAGACTACCGAACTGTTTGACAAGACTGTGGCTATGGTGAACGACTTCAAGGAGTATTTCCTCAGTCACGGCGAACCAGTGGGCGAGAATCCGTCTCCCGGAAACAAGGCGGGCGGTATCTCTACACTTGAGGACAAGGCTTTGGGATGTACACAGAAATGCGGTAAGGCTCCAGTGAGCGGTGTGTTGGAATATGGTGACAGACTGCAGACAAATGGTCTCAACCTCTTGTCGGCACCGGGTAATGACCTCGTGGCTGCCACTGCCCTCGCATCTGCGGGTTGTCAGATAGTGCTCTTCACCACTGGTCGTGGAACGCCCTTCGGCACTTTCGTTCCAACAATGAAGATTGCCACCAACCCTACCCTCGCCCAGCGCAAGCCCAACTGGATTGATTTCAGTGCAGGACAGCTTATCGAGGGAAAGACAATGGAACAACTGCTCCCCGAATTTATCGACAAGATCCTGAATGTAGCCAGTGGCGAAAAGGCTCGCAATGAGGCTAACGGATACAGGGAAATATCTATATTCAAAAACGGAGTAACGCTTTAGAAAAAATTAAAAAATTAAAAAATTAAAAAATTAAAATATTAAAGAGATTGAAGAGAAAAGGAATCATAGCACTCAGCCCGCTGGCAGTGTTCATTGTATTGTACCTCGTCACCTCGATAATTGCGGGAGACTTCTATAAGGTACCTATTACGGTGGCATTCTTGTTGTCGTCGATATATGCCGTGGTTGTTTGCGGCGGTATCCCGACAAGTGGCGGCATGCCTATCGCCGAAAGAATCAGCATATTCAGTCGCGGGGCATCGATGGGTAATATGATGCTTATGCTGTGGATATTCGTACTGGCCGGAGCCTTCGCAAATACAGCGAAGGTGATGGGCAGTATTGATGCCACAGTTAACCTAACCCTCTCTATCCTACCGGGAAACATGATTTTCGCCGGACTCTTTCTGGCTGCATGTTTCGTATCTATTTCCGTCGGCACAAGTGTGGGTACCATTGTGGCACTCACCCCCATAGCCGCAGGAGTGGCACAATCCACGGGAATGAGCATCCCGATGCTTACTGCCATCATCGTGGGCGGTTCGTTATTCGGCGACAACCTGTCGTTTATATCTGATACAACTATCGCAGCAACATCCACACAAGGTTGCCGACTGAGCGACAAGTTTAGGGTAAACTCATTTCTCGTCTTTCCCGTAGCTGTTGTTATCCTTATTATATATGGTATTATTGGAAGCGGGATTGAATCTCCGCAGAATGTGGGGGAGGTGTCTCTGATCAAGGTGATGCCATATTTAGTTGTGCTCATCACGGCGATATGCGGAATGAACGTGATGGCAGTGCTTACATTCGGCATATTGTTGACAGGGAGCATTGGAATGATTGACGGTGCATTTGACATCTTCGGATGGTTTGCCGCCATGGGCGACGGTATAACGGGTATGGGTGAACTGATTATCATCACGATGATGGCTGGCGGTATGCTTGAACTGATAAAGGCCAACGGCGGTATTGACGTAATCATTTCACTCCTGACAAAGCATATAAAAAACAAGCGCAGTGCCGAACTGAGCATAGCTGCATTGGTGGGAATGGTGAACGTTTGCACAGCCAACAATACGGTGGCAAT
>CALZMK010000261.1 GCA_945788545.1 uncultured Prevotella sp. | reverse complement strand
TCAAGGACTGTATGGTTGACCGCTCTGCATTCGACAAGATTATCCAGGCTGGTGGCTATACTACAGTGCGCACCGGACAGCCCCAGGATGCCAATGCCATCCTTATTCCGAAGGAAGATGCCGACGAGGCTATGGACGCAGCTACATGTATTGGTTGCGGATGCTGCGTAGCAGCTTGTAAAAACGGCTCTGCAATGCTTTTCGTTAGCTCTAAGGTATCACAGCTCGCCCTGCTGCCGCAAGGCCGTCCAGAGGCCGCAAAACGCGCCAAGGCGATGGTTATGAAGATGGAAGAGCTCGGCTTTGGTAACTGTACCAACACTCGTGCTTGCGAAGCTGAGTGCCCGAAGAACGAGTCGATAGCAAATATCGCCCGCTTGAACCGTGAGTTCATCAAGGCAAAGCTCGCCGACTAATCATTGGCTGGGCAGAATGCCTAAACATAATAAAAGGGAATGGTCATCTGGCCATTCCCTTTTTTCATACGTTCGACATTATTGTTAAAATTAGTCGATAATTTTTTATAATACCACCTTGATGTGCTTTAGGTCAGCATCAATGCTGCTATTTCCCACCATGATGTCGTATTCTCCTCCTACAACTCGCATGGTATTGGTGGATGCGTCCCAAGTCTCAAAACTTTCTTTGGGCATGTCAATCTCCACGCGCTTGGTTTCTCCCGCTTTTATGTTTACACGCTTGAATCCGCGAAGGGATTTTGTCGGACCATCATTGTCCTTGGTATGTCTCAGATATACCTGCACCACCTCGTCTCCGTCCACTCTACCAGTATTACTTACGTCAACAGAGATTTTTCCGTTTTTATATGAAGGTTTGCCAAATGAGAATGTGGTGTAGCTTAATCCGTAACCAAAGTTCCACAATGGTTTACCTGTGAAGTAACGGTAGGTGCGGTTTTTCATTGTATAATCGAGGAAATCAGGCAGGTCGTCCACCGAGCGATAGAAGGTTATAGGCAGTTTGCCTGATGGGTTGTAGTCGCCGAAGATTACGTCAGCTACGGCATCGCCGCCTTTTTCCCCTGGATACCAAGCCTGCATAATGGCTTGACAAGTAGATGTCTCAGGCACAAGAGCGATGGCAGAACCAGAGCAGTTGACATATATAATTTTCTTTCCGGCTTCGCTAATTGCCTTGATAAGGTCGCGCTGGCATTGCGGCAACTGTATATCTGTTCTGTCGCCACCCTTGAATCCGTATGCGTCAACCTTCATTTCCTCGCCCTCAAGTCGAGGAGAAATACCTCCGGCAAACACCACATAGTCGGCATCTGAAATCTCTTTCAGTATGTCTTCTACTGACTTAACCTTATTGGTGAACACGTCGAATTTCATGTGCGCCATACCGAATATCTGTATATAGTCAATCTGTATGTCATATTTTTCTCCAGCCTTCACCTTGTATGTCTTCGACCATTTCTGCACTCCGTGCGCCTGCTTGAATCTGTCTCTCAGTGTGTCACCGTTGATAATAATGCGATATCCGTCATCCGCCTCCAGTTCGAATGTCACCTCCTCGTCCTTTTGTGCTTTAAATAAGGCCTTGTATCTCCCAGAAAAGTTATCGAGCTCTACACCTGCAGCAAATGCAGTATTGCCGCCGTTGTTGAGGTTTATGGCATTTGTATATGTCGCAGTGGCAGCTTGCTTGCCTTCCATCTTGGTGTTGTTCCAATAGCAGGCTTCCATACCAGCTCTGCCGTCTGGAGTGGTTAATGCTGCAAAGCGGCTTTCCCTCACGGTGTTGCTCACGTGTCCGCATCCATCTACATACTTCACACTACCGTATCCCCTCAATTTTTTCTCGATTCCATCGAGGATTGTTACGGTATGAATCGGATATCCACTATAGTTTCCCCATTGCATCACACTGTCGTTGGCGTTGGGGCCCATTACTGCAATATTCACGCCTTCCTTCTTCAGCGGCAATATGTTATTGCGGTTTTGCAGCAATACTATACTCTTCTGAGCCATTTCGTAGGCAAGTGCGTTATGCTTGTCTGAGCAGAGACGGTCATGTGGTATTTTTGTCCACTCTACGAGTTTGTCATTGTCGAAGTCGCCCAGTTTTATTCTTGCAGTGAGCAGTCGCTTGAGCGACTTGTCAATGGCATCCATTGTCAAATCTCCATTTTTCAGGGCCTTGGGGATATTCTTATATACCGAACCACATTCTACGTCGGTGCCGGCAATGATTGCCGTACCGGCAGCAATTGCCGGGGTTTCCGACACTCCATGGCAGTCCTTCCTATGGAAATCACTAATGGCACCACAGTCGCTCACCACGAGTCCTTTGTATCCCCATTCATCCCTGAGAATGCGTTGTAGGTATCTCTTGTTGCCGCAGCACGGGTCGCCGTCAATTCTTTGATATGCACACATCACCTCTGCCACATTAGCTTCATCTACCAGGGCTTTGAATGCCGGGAGATATGTTTCCCATAGGTCGCGCTCTGGCAAGTTTTCGATATTGAATGAGTGTCTGTTCCATTCTGGGCCCGAATGTACGGCATAATGCTTTGCACAAGCCAGAAGCTTCATGTATTTGCTGTCTTTGCGTCCTTGCAGTCCATTGACCACCGCCACTCCCATACGAGATGTAAGATAGGGGTCTTCTCCGTATGTCTCCTGTCCGCGTCCCCATCTCGGGTCACGGAAGATATTGATGTTGGGAGTCCAGAACGACAGACCTTGATAGCGGTTCATTTCATTTTTACTCTTTGCCTGGGCGTTTTTGATTCGAGCCTCGTCGCTTACTGCGTCAAAGCAGCGATAGAGTAGGGCGTCGTCCCAAGATGCAGCCATACCCATTGTGATAGGGAACACGGTGGTATATCCGTTGCGCCCCACGCCATGTAGTGCTTCGTTCCACCATTGGAAAGATGGAATGCCCAATCGTTCAATGGCAGGTGATTGGTCCATCATCAATGCGGTCTTTTCTTCGATAGTCAGTCGGCTGATAAGGTCGTCAGCGCGCTCCTCGGGTGACAGGTTTGGGTTCTGATATGGCAACATGTTTTGCGCTCCGGCTCCCAGTGTAATGAGCGTTACTAAGGTAGTAATTAATTGCTTTTTCATTTCTTAACAGTTTTATTTAGTTATTCAATGCTGCAAAATTAATCAATTATTATATAAATAACGAATATTTCTTATAAAAAAATTGAAATTTCTTATAAAATTGAGTATTTTTTTTTATAATTTTATTTATAACCCTCATACCATCACCTTTTCTCCCTTTTGTCTAAAAAGTGTACACTGTGTGTCCATTATTTAGACACAAACTTTTCTGTTTCTTCTTGATGTGTATTGAAATTCAGTGAGTTATGTTTTTGGCATGGTTTTGGCATAGATAATAGTGTAACATAATTCGAATAGATATGAAGATAAAAGGATTATTGACTACAGTGAGTATCGGAACTGCGTTGATGTTCGCATCGGCGGTGATGGCACAGACGGATAAACCGACTGCCGCCACTGATGCCGACTCGACGGTGTGGACTCTCGACAGATGTATCGAGTATGCCATGACGCATGCCACTGATATCAGGAAGAAAAGGGTGGAGGCCGACAATGCCCGACAGGAACGTGGTGCGGCTATTGGAGAATTCCTGCCCTCGGTGTCGGCAAGTGTAGGGGCACAGTTCTCGTGGGGACGTAATGTGGATCCCGAGACCAATACCTACAACACTATCACCACATTCAACAACAGTTATTCCGTTGGTGGTTCGTTGACGCTCTTCGACGGGGCGCAGACGTGGAA
>CALZMK010000260.1 GCA_945788545.1 uncultured Prevotella sp. | reverse complement strand
GACATTCACATTCAACAAGGACAAGAAGATCGACGCAGTGGCATTCGGACTCGGCAATGTGGCAAAGACCGACATCTTTAATCGTGGAGCCATGGCCAACTGGAGTGAGGAGTCGAGAATGATTCTCGCCAACTTCCTCGAAAACTACAAGACGGCATTCGCCCTCAAGCGCCTCGACTACATCGAGAGCATCTTCGACGACAATGCGGTGATTATCACGGGTCATGTGGTGAAGAAGGCCGAGAAGAATCTTGAGACTGGTAAGTATATCCAGAATGAGCACGTGAAGTATAACCGTGTTTCCAAGGCCGACTATATCAAGAATCTCCGTATGTGCTTCGACAGCAACGAGTTTATCAACATCAAGTTCACCGACAACGACATCATGAAGATGGGGCAGGGTGGAGAGCTCTACGGCATACAGATTCATCAGGACTACTACTCCAGCAGTTATGGCGACACGGGTTATCTCTTCCTCCTCGTGGATATCAACAATCCCAAGGAACCCACTATCTACGTCCGCACATGGCAGCCAGAGCGCGATCCCAATGTCAACAACCGCCTGCCGAAGGACCATCCCGACTATGGAATCTATGGGTCGGGAAACTTTTAAGGAATTAGGAATTATAAATTATAAATTATTTAAAACATTATGAGTATGAAAAAGATTATTATGTTTTTGATGGCAGCGTTTATGCTGTCGGTGATTCCTGCTACAGCTCAGGAATTGAGTAAGTCAGAGAAAAAGTCGATGAAGGCTAAGGTTAAGGAGTACAAGAAGCAAGGATGGCAGATCTTTGGTTCTACCAACACTATTGATTTAGCCCTCGAGAAACACATGATCAAGATGCAGAGCGAGGACGCTATCGAAGTTCCCGGTACTGCTTCTTCGTTCAAGTCAAAGAATGTGGGCAAGCAGATGGCTCTCAACAGTGCCATGACCTACTATGCCTCGATGATGGACAGCGAAATCAAGGGTAAGGTGGTTAGCGACATGCAGGGCGACGGCGAGTTCTCGGAGACTGAGTTTGAGAAATTCTATGCTGCATTCAAGCGCTCGGTTCAGACCACTATCAAGGATGAGCTGAAGGAGTCGTTCTCTATCATCCGCGACAAGGGCAATGGCACCTATGAGATGCAGTCGTTCTACATCGTAGATAAGAAGGCCGCCTCTAAGGCTCGTATGCGTGCCATCGAGCAGGCTGCCAAGGAGAGCGTTGCTGCTCAGATCTACGCAAAGGGTATCGAGAAGTATCTCAACGAGTAATACATCCGCGATATTATCCGTGATATCACCCGTGATTTCACCCGTGACATCACCCGTGATTTCACCCGTTGTAGGGTCTTACCTTGTGTAAGACCGCCCCTTTTAACACAAGAATTAGGGATTAAGAATGCCGAATTTGTTTAAAAATCGTTATGTGATTGCAAATTCTTATTTCTTAATTCTTAATTCTTATTTTTTTTGCTTACCTTTGTAGCCATTAATATCATTTATATCAATGGACGACGAAATACTTCAATCACAAGAGCAATCCACGGTGGAATACACCGACGACAATATCCGCCACCTCTCGGATATGGAACACGTGCGCACACGCCCGGGTATGTATATCGGTCGCCTTGGCGACGGAGCACTGCCCGAGGATGGTATTTATGTGCTGCTGAAAGAGGTTATTGACAACTCTATCGACGAATTCAAGATGCATGCGGGCGACCGCATCGAGATTACCGTTGACGAGCAGTTGAGGGTGACGGTCAGGGATTATGGACGAGGCATTCCCCAAGGCAAGCTCATCGAGGCGGTCAGTGTGCTGAATACAGGTGGAAAATACGACTCAAAGGCGTTTAAAAAGAGCGTCGGACTGAATGGAGTGGGTGTGAAAGCAGTAAATGCGCTCAGTTCGCACTTCGAAGTGCGCTCTTTCCGCGACGGACAAGTGAGAAAGGCAACATTCGAGAAGGGAATTTTGCAGAGCGACACCACCGAGCCCACGAGCGACGAGAACGGTACGTATATCTTCTTTGAGCCCGATAACTCGCTGTTTCTCAACTACTCCTTCCACGACGACATCATCGAGACAATGCTCCGCAACTACACTTATCTCAACACGGGGCTTGCCATCATGTATAACGGGCGTCGCATCCTAAGCCGCAACGGACTCAAAGATCTTCTCAACGACACGATGACGGGTGACGGTCTGTATCCTATCATCCACCTCAAGGGCGAGGATATCGAGATTGCCTTCACCCATGCCAACCAGTATGGCGAGGAATATCATTCCTTCGTCAACGGTCAGCACACCACGCAGGGCGGAACGCATCAGAGCGCATTCAAGGAGCATATTGCCAAGACCATCAAGGAGTTCTACAACAAGAACTTCGAATATGGCGACATACGCAACGGTATTGTGGCTGCCATAGCCATCAATGTCGAGGAACCGATGTTCGAGAGTCAGACGAAGATCAAGCTCGGTTCGCTGACGATGGTGCCCAACGGCGGTGTGAGCATCAACAAATATGTGGGCGACTTCATCAAGACCGAGGTGGATAATTATCTCCACAAGAATGCCGATGTGGCGGAGGTGATGCTGCAGAAGATTCAGGAGAACGAGCGCGAGCGCAAGGCTATGGCGGGAGTAACAAAACTAGCCCGCGAGCGTGCCAAGAAAGCCAATCTGCACAACCGCAAGTTGCGCGACTGCCGCATACACTTCAGCGACGTGAAGAACGACCGCAAGGAGGAGAGTTCGATATTCATCACCGAGGGTGACTCGGCCAGCGGAAGTATCACGAAGAGCCGCGATGTCAACACCCAGGCGGTGTTCTCGCTTCGCGGAAAACCTCTCAACTCCTTCGGCCTCACCAAGAAGGTGGTGTATGAGAATGAGGAGTTTAATCTTCTGCAGGCGGCGCTCGACATAGAGGACGGACTCGACACACTGAGATATAACAAGGTGATTGTGGCAACGGATGCCGATGTCGATGGCATGCACATCCGACTGCTCATCATCACCTTCTTCCTGCAGTTCTTCCCCGAACTCGTCAAGAAGGGGCATGTGTATGTGTTGCAGACACCGCTATTCCGAGTGCGCAACAAGCGTACGAAGGTGAAGAACAAGGATGTGGTGGCTGCCGAGGCCGCCAAACCGCAGGCCAAGAAGAGCGACTTCATCACCCGCTACTGCTATAGCGAGGAGGAGCGAGTGAATGCCATAGCGCAACTGGGGCCCGACCCCGAGATCACCCGATTCAAGGGTCTTGGTGAGATATCTCCCGAGGAGTTTGCAGCCTTCATCGGTCCCGACATGCGCCTCGAACAGGTCACTCTCCACAAGAACGACCAGGTGCAGAAACTCCTCGAATACTACATGGGCAAGAACACCATGGAGCGCCAGAACTTCATCATCGACAACCTCGTCATCGAGGAAGACCGCCCGGAGGAGGAATGAGGAATTAGGGATGAGGAATTAGGAATGAAGACAAGAGCAACAATAATAGCCATGCTGCTGGCGATGACCATCCCAGCCATGGCACAGATGAGACTGAACATCGGGGATGACAGTCCCCTGAGAAAATTGCAGATAGCCGAACTGGCCATCAGCAATCTGTATGTGGATAATGTGGATGAGGGAAAGCTCGTGGAGGATGCCATACGTGGTATGCTCGAAAAGCTCGACCCACATTCATCGTATTCCACGCCTAAGGAAGTGAAGGCCCTCAACGAGCCTCTCGCCGGTAGCTTCGAGGGCATCGGAGTGCAGTTTAATATGGTGGAGGA
>CALZMK010000259.1 GCA_945788545.1 uncultured Prevotella sp. | reverse complement strand
GCGTTCGGTGGAAGCAGTTCACGGGGCTGAGGTGGTCGTGGCGGACAATGCCTCTACAGACGGGTCCATGGATGTGATGAGAGAGGTTTTTCCCGGAGTGAAGACCACCGTTTTTGAAAAGAATCTGGGATTCACAGGAGGATATAACGAAGCCTTTCACAGGATTGTCGATATGGTTGCGGAAGGTGAGGCTCCCGAATATTTTGTCCTCATAAATTCGGACATAGAGGTCGCCACGGGATGGCTGGAGCCGCTTGTGGAATGGATGGATACCCACCCGGAGTGCGGAGCTTGTGCCCCGAAGTTGCACAGTTACCAGCAGAGGGATATGTTTGAATATGCCGGAGCTGCCGGTGGATTCATTGATAAATATGGATATCCGTTCTGCCGTGGCCGTGTACTGAAGACTCTGGAAAGGGATATGGGTCAATATGACAGTCCTGCCGAGGTTTTCTGGGCCACGGGGGCATGTCTGATGGTCAGGTCGGAGCTGTGGAAAAGGCTCGGAGGTCTGGACAGCAGATTTTTTGCCCACATGGAGGAGATCGACCTGTGCTGGAGGATGAAGCTGGAGGGATATTCGGTGAATGTGGTGCCGTCGTCGATGGTATGGCATGTGGGAGGAGGGACGCTGCCGGCAAGCTCGCCTATGAAACTGTTTCTGAATTACAGGAATAACTTGCTGATGCTCAGCAACAATCTGTCGAAGCATTATGCCGTGGAGGAATACCGTGAAGGTCGCGGAGCAGTGCAGGCAGCCCAAAGGGGCATCAGGAGGGCGCGGCAGCGAATATTTGAGCGCATGGTACTTGACGGAATGTCCGCCATGGTCTATCTGCTGACTTTCAAATGGTCCTACTTCAAAGCAGTCATCCGCGCCCACAACGATTTCCGCCGGCTGAAAACGCAGGCCGATGTCACCCGGATGGCAGAATATCTGCCCGAAGGCAGCAAAAAGGCAAAACTATGGGGCATATACCCTCATTGGATCATCCCCCGCGCCATCCTCCGCCCCACGCACCCAGCAAAAGCGATGTGAAACGAGCGACTCCAACAGCACCTCGCACAAACAATATATAAACGACAAATAGACAATTAATTAAACAAAATCCCAAGCGATGTGAAACGAGCGACCACAGCACCGCAAAATAACATATAAACAACAAACACACAAACAAGAGCGATGTGAAACGAGCGACTACAGCAGCACCGTACAAACAATATATAAACGACAAATAGACAATACATTAAGCAACATCCCAAGCGACGTGAAACGAGCGACCACAACAGCACCGCACAAACAATATATAAACGACAAATAGACAATACATTAAGCAACATCCCAAGCGACGTGAAACGAGCGACTCCAACAACACCTCGCACATACAATATAAACAACAAGGAAAAATAAACAAACAACCAGTACAACAATATTTACAAAATAACGAAGCAGAGAAAAAGTCGCATCAGCGACGTGCCACTCGCGTCAGCGAGACTTCGAAGAAGTTGAAGCAGCGATGGCACCCGACCCGACAAGTCGGGGCGGCATTCCCCTAACAGGGGATGTCACAAAGTGACAGGGGTTAAGAGGATATTTTCATATTGGGCACCCTCTCCCCATATGCACGACAAGGGAAACAAAACAACAGCAGGAAAACGACGAAAATATGAAAATAATAATAGCCGGAGCCGGCGAAGTAGGCTCCCACCTGGCCAAAATGCTTAGCGGCGAAGCCAATGACATAACCGTGATCGACTCCTCACGCGAGCGACTTGACACCCTGGCAGCAAACACCGACGTAGTCACGGTCGAAGGCAACCCATCCTCAATCAAGGTGCTCCGCGAAGCCGGAGTCTCCAACGCCGACCTCTTCATCGCTGTGAACCCCTCAGACAGCCAGGACGTCAACATAGTGAGCGCAATGCTTGCCAAAAAACTCGGCAGCAAAAAAGCCACCGCCAGGATAAACACGGAAGAATATCTCACCTACGAGAATAAATACCTTTTCACCGAAATGGGCATAGACCTTCTCTTCTACCCAGAGAAGATAGCCGCCGGAGAAATCACCGACCTTCTCCAGAGAACCGCCTCTACAGACTCCATGGACTTTGCCCGAGGCAAACTCAACATGGCCGTATTCCGCCTGGAAGACGACTCCCAGCTCATCGGAATGAACATGGCCGAATTCAGCCAGGTCGCAGAAGCCGACGGTCAGAAATTCAGAGTTGTAGCCATAGCCCGTGGTGAAGAAACCATCATCCCTAAATTCGACACGAAATTCAAATACCACGACCTCGTGTTCATCATCTCCAAACGCGAAGGGATGGACCTGCTCATGTCATACATCGGCAAGAAGAATATCGAAATCAACAACCTCATGATTCTCGGAGGCAGCCCTATCGGAGAGATGGTCGCCCGACAGATGTGCAAGATTGTCGATAATGTGAAAATCATCGAAATCAATAAGGAAAAATGTCTTGACCTATCCGAGAAACTCCCTGATAATGTGATAGTTGTGAACGGCGACGGCAGAAATTCCGACATGCTTCTCGAAGAGTCCATCAAGGAATACGACGCCTTCGTGGCCGTGACCAACAACTCTGAGACCAACATTCTGGCCTGCGTGGCTGCAAAGCGCCTCGGAGTCGTGCGCACCATTGCCGAGGTGGAGAATCTTGAGTACATCCGCCTTGCCGAAAGCATGGGAGTGGATGCCGTCATCAACAAGAAACTCATCACCGCCGGCAGGATATTCAAGTTCACGCTCAGCAACAAGGTCAGGTTCATCAAATACATGAGCGGAACGAATGCCGAAGTCCTCGAGTTCATCGTTGCCCCTGACACCAAAATCACCAAGATGCCTCTTAAAGACATGAACTTCCCGAGAAACGCCATCATCGGAGGAATCATCCGCGGCAATGAATCGTTCATCGCAGTCGGAGATACTCACATCCAGGCATACGACCGCGTTGCAGTGTTCGCCCTGCCGGAAGCCGTCAAGGAAGTGGACCGTTTCTTCAGATAAAATGATTCCAGCCATGAACACTCATGGCTGATAACCTAAACCGGGAAGGGAAAATGGCAAGTTACCTGCAAATAGAAAACATATCCAAGTCGTACGGTCCCAAGGTACTGTTCGAGCACATCGGATTCAACATCAATGAAGGAGACAAGATTGCGCTGATTGCACCGAACGGCACAGGCAAGACTTCTCTAATGCGTATCCTGGCTGGCAAGGACAAGTCAGACTCAGGTGGCAAGATTATGTTTCTCAAGGACATACGCATAGCCTTTCTGGAACAGGATTATGAATTCGACCCCGAGAAAAGCATATTCGACCAGATTATGGCATCCAGCCAGAACTATGTCGCACACCTCGACCAGGAGCACCTTTGGGAGTACGAGAGGCGTGTCGTCAAGTTCCTGACCAACTTCAATCTCCCGGACAGTTCTCAGAAGATGAAGGAACTTTCCGGAGGTGAGGTCAAGAGAGTCGCCCTCACGCAGATGCTTGCAAGCGAGGCAGACTTCTTCATCATGGACGAGCCCACCAACCACCTGGACATCGACGCAATCGAATACCTCGAGAACTATCTGAGCCGCTCGCGCTGCACCCTGCTCATGGTAACACACGACCGCTATTTCCTTGACAGAGTGTGCAATACGGTTATGGAAATGGACCACGGTGCCATATATACATATAAAGGAAACTACCAGAACTACCTCGAAAAACGCGAAGAAAGGATTGCGAATTACAATGCCGAGACCGACAAGGTCCGCAACATCCTCCGC
>CALZMK010000258.1 GCA_945788545.1 uncultured Prevotella sp. | reverse complement strand
TCGCACAGTTTCAGCGTGTGAAAGATGCGTTTGTCGATGAGCTCTCCCGTCAGCCGGAGATCGGCCAGGCCTTCTCCGACTTCTCCGCCAACTATCCTCAGTTCTGGCTCGACGTCGATGCCGCTAAATGTCAGCGGGCAGGAGTATCGCCAAGTGATGTCCTCTCGACGATAGCCGGTTACTATGGCGGTTCCTATATCTCCAATTTCAACCGCTTCTCCCGCCTTTATCACGTCACGATGCAGGCTGAGGCCGCCGACCGTGTCACACGGCAGTCGCTCAACAACATCTATGTGCGGCTGAGCGATGGTCAGATGGCGCCGGTCAACAATTTCGTCACACTGACTCCGACGATGGGTCCGCAAGGTCTCTCGCGATTCAATATGTTCAATTCTATCAGTGTCAATGCCGATCCCGCTCCTGGTTACAGCTCGGGTCAGGCGATGGAAGCCGTGGCACGCGTGGCTAAGCAGACGCTCCCCTCCGGCTATGGGTATGAGTATAGTGGACTGAGCCGCGAGGAAGGCAATACTAGCAACAACTTCGTCATTGTTGCAGCACTGAGTCTGTTGATCATCTATCTCGTGCTTGTGGCTCTCTACGAGAGTCTTATCCTTCCGTTTGCAATCCTGCTCGCAGTGCCTGTCGGTATTATGGGCAGTTTCCTCTTCGCGCAACTCTTTGGCTTGCAGAACAATATCTATCTTCAGACGGGTGTCGTCTTGCTCATCGGTCTGTTGTCGAAGACTGCCATCTTGCTGACGGAGTATGCCGTGAAACGGCGTGAGGCAGGCATGCGCATCACCCAGGCAGCTTTCTCTGCTGCCAAGGCCCGTCTGCGCCCGATCCTCATGACTGTCCTCGCCATGATCTTAGGTCTGTTGCCGTTGATGGCTGCTTCGGGAGTTGGAGCCAACGGAAGCCGATCTTTGGCATCGGGTGTCGTGGGTGGCATGCTGATAGGCAGTGTGGCGCTGCTCTTCCTTGTCCCCGCTTTCTTCGTCATCTTCCAATGGATGCAGGAGCACTGGATGCCCCGACGGCTCATTGATGTGCTGAGAACGCAGAAGATCACACCTTGATATCAAGGGTCGTACCCTCACCCTCTATAGAATGGACGGAAACTTTTCCGCCCATTTTTTCTATGATGGCTTTGGAGAGTGCCAGACCTACACCGTGACCTTTGATGCTGCGCGTGTTCTTGGCACGGAAGAAAGGTCTTAGTAAAAACGAGAATTTCCAAAAAACTGTCAGACTGTCTGGTTTTTCTACATAACACTCTGACAAACAGACAGTTGACTACCTGGCAACTGTCAGCCAATTGTCTGGATGGTTTGCTGATGAAAGGATTTGTCAGATGTGAGGAATTGCATACGTTGGCAGAATCCTGTAAAACAGGAATATGGGTATTACAACATTAACTTATTGGGAACTTGTCTGACAGCAGTTCTGCCCAACTGGGGCAAGCAGCGTGCCCAAGTGGGGCAAGCACGTTGCCCAACATGGGCAAGCACGTTGCCCCTATTGGGCAGAATTTATGCCAAGCGGTTGCCCAAAAAGTTGATGTCGCAATATCCATATTCTTGTCATCCGAATACCATTCGTCTGATTTTCTGTCGCCTGACAATTTTTATCTCGTATTCAAACCATCCAGACAATCTGCTGACAGTTGCCAGGTAGTCAACTATCTGTTTATCAGAATATTACCACGAAAAACCAGATGGTCTGACAGTTTTTTTGAAAATTCTTGATTTTACTAAAAATCAGCGTTATGGGCAAGGTTTTGCCCCATTTGTTTCAGAATATAGAATTTGGAATTATGTCACTGTCAAAGTCAGGATGAGGCAAATGTCTTGGCACATCGCCTTAAGACGGGGTTCATTTACCCATGTCATAAGTCACCTTACTCTCGTCCCACTTGTCTTTCGGCTGCTGGTCGCCCTTGGGATAACCTATAACGATGGTGCAGAAAGGAACAAGATTGGAAGGAAGACGGAGGAGCTGGCTCATCGCCTTGCAGCGCTCTTCCGACGGATAGGTGCCGGTCCAGACAGCACCCAGTCCCATGGCATGTGCCTGCAGCAGGATATTCTCCGTCACGGCAGAGAGGTCTTGTGGCCAGAAGCCGCGTAGCCCGTCTTCGCCTTCCTCATATTTACTCATGTCACCGCACGGCACGATGGCGAGCGGTGCGTCTTTCGCCATAGAGGCATTGGGACACAGCCCGGCAATCTGCTGCAGCAAACTGCGGTCTCTCACAACCACAAGATGCCACGGCTGACGGTTCATTGCCGTTGGGGCAGCCATCCCGGCATGGAGCAGCGTGTCTATCTGCGAGTCGGAGATGCTGGTGTCGAGATATTCCCTCACCGACGACCGCGTCATGATGTTCTGATATACTTCGGCGGAGATGCCGCCTGTCTTCTCTACTGCTTTCTCTTCCGACACCGTGGCAAGACGCACACTGACACAAAGGAGAGCGGCGGCAAGCACTACGTTGAGGAAGAATGATGATTTCATTTTCATATCTGTTTTTGTTGACAAGTGGATTATTCTCCTTTCTGCGCCAATTTCAGCAATGTACCCATCGGACACACGAAACGACAATACGGACGCTGCACGAACAGCGACAGCACTACAAAGACACCGGCAATTATGATTACCGGCAGGGAAGCCTGATCCATGATGAAGGCAGAGAAGGGTTCGTAGTCGGTCCAGCCTGCCCATGCGCCACTCCACAAGAGCAACATGAGTACTGCCCACAGCAGTTGTCTGAACGTGTCGAGGAAGCGCAACGTGGCAGCGCCAATCTTCAATTTATGAGGGATTAGCTGACCGGCAACCTGTTGCAGCGAACCGAACGGACAGACATGGGCGCAATAGTAGCTCTTCTTGCCGAAAAGAGGATATACGAACGCCGTGACGATCATCACCACCGGAACGAGAGTCAGCCATAGGTTCATGCCATTGGCAAGGAATCCCATCAGCGAGGTGTACGAAAGGAAGCTGCCACACCAGAAACCGAGGACCACAACATTGAGCACCATCTGAACAAGCTGGTAACGGCGGTTCTTGACAAAGAGCGGCAGGATAGCGGCGAGGAGCACCACGATGAGAGCAACCACATTCTTCAGCGACAACACATCAGCAAGGGCTGGACCACGGTCTGCCTCCTGCTTCTTAGCCACAAGCTGCAGTCCGCGCTGCATATTCGCTATTATGGCATGCGACGAATAAGTGGCTCCCGAAACGGCATCTACCTTCATCGCCAGGGCTTCACCTATGGTCTTACCCTTCCACTTATCAAATAATGTGGCGGCATTGGCAAAGAAAGAGGGTGTCTCCTGATTGTCGAGAGCCCTGACGCTCTCCACCACACCGTTGCGGACGGTAATTTCAAGGGGCACTATGCCGCCAAAACCCTGGATGTCTTTGCCAAGGGATGTGGTGTTTACCACCATACTGCCGTCGTCAGCAGTGACGATCGGGCCTGCCGACAGACTGTCGGCAACTTCTGTCTTTTCACCGCCAAGCTGATTGCCCCAAATCTTGTTGCTGCGCAACACAGCTACCGAAAGGAGAATCATCAGACAAGTGAAAAGACTCATAATCTGTTTTATCTTATTCATATTTTATTAAGTTGACGAGTTGACAAGCAAACGGGTTGACGAGGAGTTTTCCTCAGACTGTAGAGTTGACAAAGGAAGTTTCCTTACAATAAAGTCTGGACGAGACCCATCTATCCACACCGGTCTATCTTGGATAGTAAACGTTTGCCAACTTATTATATTGTG
>CALZMK010000257.1 GCA_945788545.1 uncultured Prevotella sp. | reverse complement strand
TGGTGATAGCACGTCACGAGCAAGGCGAGTTTCTCGTTGTATCCGAACTCGACGAGACTGAGCGAGGCGAAGGAGGATATGGACATACGGGGGTGTCGTGATTCGTGGAATCACGAAATTAAAGAATTAAAAAATTAAAAAATTAAAAGAGGCTGCGCAAACGCCTGCCGATGTAGGGTCTTACCTCGTGTAAGACCGAAAACCTACAATCGAAGAAGGTGAAGCCATCCATCGAAGAAGTCAATTAGAAATTGAAACTCAAGATATACATATTGGGGATATTGATGTCCTCACAGATTATGGTGAACGCACAGGAGACAGACGACTCCCAGCGTTACGACCGCCTCTTCCTCGAAGCAATCATCGAGAGGGAGAAGGGCAATGATGCCGCTGCCTTCGAAATGCTGCGACACTGCCTCGACATAAAGCCCGAGGCCTCGGAGGCATATTACTATCTTGCCCACTACTATCTCAGGATGAAGGACAACGACAAGGCTCTTGCGGCATTTAAAAAGGCATCGCTGTTGGAACCTGACAATGTCAACTATCTGGAGACACTCGCTCAGATGTATCTGCAAAGCCAGGACCTGGAATCGGCCACCGAGACATTCGAGCGACTCTCAAAGGCTGAACCCGACCGCGAGGACGTATTGGGAATGCTCGTTCAACTTTACAGCAACGACAAGAACCAATATCCCAAGGCCATTGCCACGCTCGACCGCATGGAACAGCTCGACGGAATGAATGAGCGCATATCTTACGCCAAGGCGGAGTTCTATCAGAAGATGGGTAACGGCAAGGCAGCTATCGCCGAGATGAAAAAACTCGCCGACCAATACCCCAACGACCTCAACTATCGCAACGCATACGCCGACATGCTGCTCGTCAACAACAACGAGAAAAAGGCCATCGACATTTATCGCGGCATACTCAAGGAGGAACCGGCCAACAGCAAGGTGCTCTTCTCAATGCGCACTTATTTCTTGGGACAGGGCAACACAGTGGCTGCCGACTCGATGACGGTCAACATCCTCACCCGTAGCAATGCCAATACCGACGAGAAAATTTATCTTCTGCGACAGGAGGTGATGGATAATGAGAATGATGGCGGCGACTCGACAAAGGTCATCCAACTCTTTGAGCGTACTATAAATGCCAAGGGCTCCGATCCCAGTATCGGACTGCTCTATGCATCGTATATGGAACTGAAGAAAATGCCCAAGGCCGACATCAACCGTGTGCTTGAGGATGTATTGGAGAAGGCTCCCGACAATGCAGCGGCACGACTGCAACTGATCGCCGACGCATGGGAGAGAAAAGATTACGACCGAGTGGTTACACTATGCTCCGCGGCACGACAGTATAATCCCGACGAGATGGCATTCTATTACTATCAAGGAGTAGCACTCTCACAACAGGACAAAACCGACGAGGCTCTCGACACCTTCAAGAACGGAATCAGTGTCATCAACGAACAGAGCTCGCCCGACATAGTATCCGATTTCTATGCCATCATGGGCGACCTGCTACACGAGAAAGGCGATAAACAACAGGCATTCGCCGCATACGACTCTTGTCTGCAATGGAAACCCGACAACCTCGGTTGCCTCAACAACTACGCATATTACATAAGCGAGTCGGGAGGCAATCTCAGTAAGGCCGAGGAGATGAGCTACAAGACCATCAAGGCCGAACCCAAAAACGCAACATTCCTCGACACTTACGCCTGGATACTGTTCCGACAGGAAAGATATGCCGAGGCAAAGATATACATCGACCAGACCCTGCAGTGCGACTCCGACTCCTCGGCTGTAATAGTGGAGCATGCCGGAGACATCTATGCCAAGTGCGGAGACATCGACAAGGCAGTGGAACTGTGGACGGAGGCACTAAAGAAATCTCCCGACAACCAACTCCTGGCACGCAAGGCACGCCAGAGAAAATATATAAGAGACAACAAAAATTAGGAATTCAACATAAAAAACAAAAACAAAATGAAAACCATCAGTTTATTAAAGGTCGCACTCATTGCGTTACCATTGGCCTTTTTGGCCTCGTGCAAATCAACAAAGACCGTAGCTGAAGCTCCTGTAGCTCCACGTAGTATGGAATTGCAGGAAACACTCAACAAGGTGCTTGAAAACAAACAGACTGCAAAATTCATCACCTCAAAGGTGAAATTTCAAGTGCAGGTGGGTTCTCAGGACATGACTCTCACCGGCAATCTTAAGATGAAACGCAACGACGTCATCCGACTCCAACTCATGGCATTCGGATTCGTCGAGGCTGCACGCCTTGAGTTCACCCGCGACTATGTGCTCATCATGGACCGCATCAACAAGCAGTATCTGAAAGCCCAATATGAGCAACTCGACTTCCTCCGTCAGAGCGGTATCAACTTCTATACCCTCCAGGCTCTTTTCTGGAACGAACTGTTCCAACCTGGAGAAAAGGAGATAACACCCGAGCTCATGAACAAGTTCCAGACATCCGAGGAAGCTGGCGACGTCATCATCTCGATGGAGAAGGAGAAACTGTCATACAGATGGTTGGCTGAGAATGTGGGCGGTATGATTCATATGGCCAATATCGCATATAACGACAAGTATCGCGGTAAGAGCCAACTCAACTGGGACTACACCGAATACAAGGAACTCGCTAACAAGAAATTCCCCACACGCAATGCCGTCGTGTTCTCTACTCCCAAGTCGGAAGTAAAGATAAACATGACTCTTAATTACATCGGTAACGAAGAGGACTGGGAAACACGCACTGCCGTGTCGGCAAAATATAAGGAGGTGACTGTGGATGAAATTCTTCGCCGCTTTATGGCCCTCTAATGATTTGTAAATGAAAAGATTACAACTGTTAATTATTATACTTTTCGCCTTCGCGCTGACTTCCTCCGCACAAACGAGGAAGCCAGCGCGCAAGAAGGCGTCAACCTCAACAACTGCCAAAAAGAAAAGGCAGACATCAACAAAGAAGAAAACAAAGACAAACACCGCCGATTATGAGACTGCCTCGATAAAGGGTCTCAAAAACGAGCGGGCACAAATCAAAAAACAAATTGCCGCCCACCAGCAGAAACTGCGGAAAAACGAGCGCGACGTTAAGGAGAGGTTGAAAAACCTTATGGTGATCAACTCCGAGATTGCCGACAAACGCCGCACCATCGACACTATCCGTCGCGACATCACACATCTCGACGGCAATATCACCAAACTCAATAGTCAGCTTGACGTTTTAGGAAAGGAACTCAACGACCGAAAACAGAAATATGTCAAGTCGATGAGGTATATGCATCGCAACCGCTCTATCCAAAGCCAACTGATGTTCATCTTCTCGGCAAAGAATTTCTCGCAGATGTACCGCCGTATGCGATTCATGCGGGAATATGCGTCGTATCAGCGGGCACAAGGCGAGGAGGTGAAGACCAAGCAGGCCGAAGTGACAGAGAAACACCAGCAACTCACTGCCACCAAAAAGCAGAAGAGTAACCTATTATATAAAGGTGAACAGGAGCGACGCTCACTTGAAGGAAAACAGGTGGAACAGCAGAATGTGGTGAACACACTGCAGAAACAGCAGAAAACCATACAAGGCATCATCGCCGAACAACAAAAGCGCGATGCAGCCATCAATGCCCAGATCGACCGCCTCGTGGCCATCGAGGTGGAGAAAGCCCGCCAAAGGGCTATAGCCGAGGCTAAGCGCAAGGCTGCCGAGGAAGCAAAGCGCGCCGAGGCAGAGCGCAAACGCAAGGCTGAGGAATTAGCCCGCAAGCAGGCCCAACTCGCCCGCAAGC
>CALZMK010000256.1 GCA_945788545.1 uncultured Prevotella sp. | reverse complement strand
TAGAGATTTTCGAGAGGATGCTCTGCAATTTCTGCCTTTACCTCGTCCACATTCTGGAATTTTCTGAAGTTGCAGTTGGTCTTTGCGAACTCACTACCCACGAGCCATACATTATTTATATTAGATTCCTTGAGGAAATCCACCACTTTCTGATGCTCTTCATCACTGACGTCACCGAGTTCGCGCATATCTCCGAGTATAGCCATCTTTGGTTCCACCTTCATATCGCGGAAGTTTACGAGTGCGGCATTCATGCTTGTAGGGTTAGCATTGTATGTGTCAACGATGAGTTTGTTTGACTTCGTGATGGTAAGTTGTGATCGGTTATTACTTGGAATATAATTTGAGAGGGCATCATCCACCTGCTCTTCGGTCACTCCGAAGTAAAGTCCGATGGTCGCAGCCGCCAACATATTATATATATTATAAGAACCGATAAGATGAGTAGAAACAGAGTGGACGGCATTATCGCCATTCTGATTGCGCCATGAGAAATTCAGGAAAGGATTACATTCATTGACTTCTCCGACAACAGCATATTCAGGAGATTTCTCTGTACCATATAAAATAAGGTGTAAATCGTGGGATATATCCATGAGATATTTGTTGTCTCCGTGGATAAACACCTTAGGTTTCTTTTTATCATCAGAGATAAGCGCAGACTTCTCACGCAGGAAGTCATACAATTCTCCCTTAGTACGTATCACTCCCTCAAAAGAGCCGAAGCCTTCGAGGTGAGCTTTGCCCACATTAGTGATGATACCATAGTCTGGTTCTACAATGTTTACGAGCGTTTTGATTTCTCCTGGATGGTTTGCACCCATCTCCACGACAGCGATATCATGCTCTTTAGTCAGTCGAAGCAATGTCTTTGGCACACCAATGTGATTATTGAAGTTACCTTGAGTATAGAGAACATTGTATTTTTTTGACAATACAGCAGAGATAAGTTCCTTTGTAGTGGTCTTTCCATTAGTGCCAGTGACTCCGATGATAGGCGTTCCGAGCACCTTGCGGTGATGGTTTGCCAACTGTTGCAGAGTGGTAAGGACATCATCTACGAGGATGAAACGATTATCCTTAGCATACTCTTGCTCATCAATGACGGCGTAAGAGCAACCAGATTCGAGTGCTTTTTCTGCATAAGCATTACCATCAAATGCCTCACCTTTGAGCGCAAAGAAGATACTATCCTTCGGACAGTCGCGACTGTCAGTGGTAATCACGGGATGTGATTGGAAGATTTGGTATAAGGTTTCTATATTCATTATTGTTTTTCTATTAGTATTTTATATATTAGTATCCAGGGCTCCGAGGAATGATGGTGATGGTGACGTTTTGCTTTTTACAACTAAGACCTTGAAAAAGGTGACAAGCCCCTTTGGAAAGGGCAAACAGAAAGAGACCTATTACGGTCTGATCTGCCCGTCACCATCTATCAACCACTTGTATGTAGTGATTTCTTCAAGTGCCATCGGGCCACGAGGTCCCAGCTTTTGAGTAGAGATTCCTATCTCCGCTCCAAGTCCGAATTGTGCTCCATCGGTGAAACTTGTCGGTGCATTTACATATACACAGGCAGCATCCACCATAGTCTGGAATGTGCGGGCAGCCTCCTTATCCTCCGTAATGATGCACTCACTATGTCCCGAACCATATTTTGCAATATGACTGATAGCCTCTTCGAGGGAATCCACTATCTTGATGGAGAGGTCATACGACATCCACTCCGTGCCATAATTATCGTAATGGAAGGTCACCTTATCCTTCATTGGAGCGAGCAAAGCATCAAGTTCGGCAGCTCTATCCTTATGAACGAGAAGACAATCGAGAGCATTACAAACGGAGACACGTCGCGTTTTGGCATTATTGATGATGCGTTTTCCTTTCTCCAAATCGCCTTTCTTATCAAAATAAGCATGCACGACACCAGCTCCAGTCTCAATGACAGGGACTTTGGCATTATCTCTTACGAAGTCAATAAGCCTACGACCGCCACGAGGAATACATACATCGACATAGCCGACAGCATTGAGCATCTCTGCTGTAGCCTCATGAGTAGCAGGCAGAAGGGCAACGACATTAGGGTCAACATCAAAATCCCGCAGTATTCCATGAATGAGAGAGACGATAGCCCTATTGGAATCATCAGCATCACGACCACCTTTCAGCACGCAGGCATTTCCACTCTTGAAGCAAAGTGAGAACACATCGAAAGCCACATTAGGGCGTGCTTCGAAGACCATTCCTATGACACCAAACGGCACTGAGACCCTACGAAGATGGAGTCCATTGTCCAATACCTTGTCTTTCAGCACCTTTCCGAGCGGTGACGGCAACGCTGCCACATGACGCATATCGGATGCTATGCCGCAAAGGCGGTCATGAGTGAGCTGGAGACGGTCATACAGAGGATTGGATTTCTCCATCCTGGAAAGGTCTTTAGCATTGGCTTCAAGCAGTATAGCCTCGTTATCACCTATAGCATCAGCCACGGCAAGGAGTATTTCATCACGACGATTGTCAGGGATGAGTGTCAAGGAACGGCTTGCACACTTTACTTGTTCAAATATAGGGTTTATCATTTTGGTGTAGGTGGTCAGAATTGTTGTCTTATAAAGCAGGAATAAGTAGGATTATATTTCAAATCTCACTTAACTACTTAGGAATAAACTCAGTATGAATGGTCTCATCCGGTTTCTCCACCAGGAGCCTTAATATGTCAGCACGGTTGCCATTGGCAATGATAACCTTGATACCAGCATCAGCAGTAAGCCTTGCAGTCTTGTATTTTGATTCCATTCCTCCACGTCCAGCAGAACTCATAGAAGGAAGTATATACTCTTCAAGGCTTTGATCCGGCGCAACTGAACGTATCACTTTCGAGTCGGGATTCGAAGGATTGCCAGTATAGATACCATCAATATTCGACAGCAGGATGAGCATTTCAGCATTCAGCATCTGCGCTATGAGTCCTGAGAGCTCATCATTGTCGGTGAACATCAGTTCGGTAACACTGACAGTATCATTCTCATTGACCACAGGAATGACCCCATTCTGGAGCATCACTTCCATGCAAGCCTGCTGATTGCGGTACAAATCCTCAGTAAGGAAGTTCTCCTTCATCGTCAGCACCTGTCCTACATGGAGGTTATATTCACGAAAGAGGTCATAATATAGGTTGACGAGCTTCACCTGTCCTATGGCAGAGAATAGCTGACGCTGCTCTACCGAGTCGAGATGGTGGTCGATTTGCAGTTCTCTTCGACCGCAAGCCACAGCTCCCGAACTGACAAGTATCACCTCATATCCATGCCATCTGAGCCATGCTATCTGATCGACAAGCGATGACATTCTGGTGATATTCAGCTTGCCACTGTCTGTCGTCAGAACATTTGAGCCTACTTTTACTACTATTCTTTTCATTTCTTATTTGGTGTGTGTTGTTATATCCGCTATGACAGAACCCTAATCATATCCGCCGGTGACGCGGCGGACACAGTGGCGGCTGCTTATTATTCCCTATTATGGAGGGGGAGAGGAAAATGGAGCATCTTTATTCCTATTTTTATAACAGCCACGGAGGGAAGCGCGGGGCTTATTTAAGTCCTGCTTTCAGACTCTTTATTACTGCGGAATTAAAACCGCAGTGGTCTAATTCGTTGAGTCCCTTGATGGTAATGCCACCAGGAGTCGTCACTTTGTCGATAGCTTCTTCTGGATGCCATCCGGCCTCTTTAAGCAGAGAGACAGCGCCTTGCATCGTCTGCAACGCAATCTGCTTTGCCTGCTGAGGGTAGAAACCCATCTCGCATCC
>CALZMK010000255.1 GCA_945788545.1 uncultured Prevotella sp. | reverse complement strand
AACTTTAAAAACTAAATTAATCAACCATAAACCTTAACCATTAATATTCAAATTAATACTCTTATAACGTATAGACTTTTTTTCTTGTTTGCGTTGCAAAGATAGGCATAATATTTCGAACAGGGGTTTATTCTAAGTTATTTGAGGTTGAATTTGCGATAGAATCACGCATTTTCAACTAAAAATCACGCATTTTCAACAAAAATTGCCTCTTTTGCCCATTTTTTTAGTGGGAAATTGATGATTTTTCAATATTTTGTTGTATCTTCGCACCCAAAATAAAATGTATCGTGGATTTAATAGATATCATAGAAATATTGGTTTTTGCCCTTGTCATAGCAATAATTTTTGTTATGAGGCTTAATCAGCGCAATACCAAATTGAGGCAAAAAGCTCAGATGAACATGATGTTCACCAGTTTGACCCACGAACTTCTCACCCCTCTGACTATCCTTTCGGCCTCAATAGAAAATCTGCGAGAGGCCGAACCGAAGTTCAAAAGCCAGTATGTGCTCATGGAAATCAACATACAGAGATCGGTGAAACTTCTTCAGCAGATACTCGAAACCACCAAGGCAAAAGACGGAAGACTGAGATTGCTTGTTTCGCATGGTGATGTTATGGCATATATACGCAACACTGCACGAACCATCATCCCGTTGATGGCAAGAAAAAACTTGTCATTCAGCATCAAATGCCAGCCAGAGAGTATGATGGGATGGATTGACACCGACAAGTTGGACAAGATTATCTTTAATCTACTTTCGAATTCTGCAAAATATACAACAGGCGATGATGGACGCGTGGAACTGAATGTGAGGACTAATGACAGGTATGACAGGGTAATTATTACGGTGAAAGATAATGGTTGCGGCATTCCCGAGTCACGTAGGAAACATTTGTTTGAACTCTTCTTCGACGGAGAGTACAGACGTTTCAACACAATGGGTACGGGGATTGGACTCTCGCTCACGCGCGACCTTGTATATCTTAATAATGGCAATCTGACGTATGAAAGTGAGGTGGGCAAGGGTACTACCTTTACTATTGTACTACCTATCAACAAGGAGTCATTTGATGCTTCGCAGATTGACGAAAAGAATAAGGTGGATATTAACAAACCGGTATCCTTCGTGCTTGACGTGGATACTGATGATCCAATATTCAATAAGGACTTTACACTTAATGACAAAAAAGGCAATTCTACAGTAGAGCCTGACAAGGAGAAAGTGACGGATTCAGCTGATGATGATGCATATCGAATACTTGTTGTCGAGGATAATGTGGAGTTGTTGCTGATGATGAGGCATCTGTTGTCGAGAAAATACAAGGTCGTGACTGCACGTAATGGCAAGGAAGCTGTGGATGAAATTCAGAAAACTGAACTCGACCTGATTATATCCGACGTGATGATGCCAATGATGGACGGATATGAGTTGGTGAAATATGTGAAAAATAGCAGTGACTATTGTCACCTACCAATTATCCTCCTTACTGCCAAGACACAGGAGAACGACAAGGAGGAAGGCCTTTCTATTGGTGCAGATTTGTATATGACAAAGCCTTTTAAGGTGAAAGAGCTGCAGTTGCGTATTGACAACCTCATAGAAAACCGTCAACGTATCACGCGTGAGTTTAAGCAGCAGACTATCGAGGATGTGCGCACAAAGAGTGCCTCAATGCCGTCACCCGACAAGGAATTCCTCGACAAGGCTATAGCCTGTGTGAATAAACACATGGACGATTCTGACTATGATCGAGAGTCATTTGCATCTGACATGGGAATGAGTTCCTCGTCACTCTACAACAAACTTCGTGCCGTCACGGGTATGAATGCCACAAGTTTTATTCGTGACATCAGAATGAAGGAGGCGTGCCGACTGGCAAAAGCTACACCGGGCATACGTGTGAGCGATTTGGCATACAGTGTCGGATATAAGGACCCGAAATATTTTGCCACAATATTCAAGAAGGAGTTTGGAATGCAACCTTCTGAATATATCGATAACATAGTAAACCAGTGAATGTGAGTGCTCCGTTGAGCATCAGAAGTTCATATCCGAATTTATATCTCCATACTGATTGGGTGAGCCAGTCTATTCCATAACATATTATGGGTGAGGCTAAGGCGATATATGGCACTGCCTTGTCCATCGGGCGAAGTCGTGGACATAATATGGCAAATGCAAACAGTCCTAACAATGGCCCATAGGTGTAGGAGCATATTATGTAGATGGCATCTATTACACTTGTGGAGTTGACAACCTTGAACAAGAGGATAAATACAACAAATATCGAGCATAAGAGAATATGTGTCTTTCGGCGAAGCTTTTCGTCGTCGGATTTCTCCATGATATCTACGCAAAAACTCGTAGTGAGGGCTGTTAGGGCGGAGTCGGCACTGCTGAATGATGCCGCTACAATACCAATTGTGAACAGTATAACAACAGTCTCACCCAATTTCCCCGAAGCAGCAAACATAGGAAGAAGTGAATCGCCTGATGAGGGTAGGGGACTACCTGTCTTTGTAGCTAACATTACGAGCAATATACCGAGCCCCAAGAAAAGGGCATTGGCGGGAACGAAGGCAAAACCATAGGTGCACATGTCTTTTTGAGCCTCGCGAAGTGTCTTGCATGTGAGATTCTTCTGCATCATGTCCTGATCGAGACCAGTCATCACTATCACGATGAAAATGCCGCTAAAGAACTGTTTCCAGAAATATTGTGTCGATTTCGGGTCGTCGAACACGAAGAGGCGGCTCATGCTACTGTCTTGAATGGCATGAAAGGTCTCGGACATATTCATCCCTAATGACGAGGCCACATTGATGATAATCAGGATTAATGCCCCAAAGAGGCATGTGGTCTGGAATGTGTCTGTCCATACAAGTGTCTTTATGCCTCCCTTGCGGGTGTAAAGCCATATCAATGCCACCATTATCACTACGGTCAACTCAAACGGGATACCTATCTTGGCGAATACATAATCTTGTAATATTATGCATACAACATAGAATCTCACTGATGCCCCGATAATCTTCGACAAGAGGAAATACCATGCTCCGGTCTTGTATGACCTTCTTCCCAGACGATTGCCGAGATAGGAGTAGATTGTCGTGAGATTGTTGCGATAATAGATGGGCAGCAATATGAAGGCTATGACAAAATATCCGAAAATAAAACCGATGCATGTCTGCATATATGTCATGTCCATCGTCATCACCATTCCAGGTACAGACACAAATGTGATGCCAGATATGGAGGCTCCCACCATACCGAATGCCACCATATACCAGGGCGACTTCCTGTTGCCACGGAAGAATGTCTCGTTGTTGGTTTTACGGCCTGTCATTATGCGGCTGAACAGGTACAATGCCGCAAAATACACCAATATCGTTAATACTATCGTCATACAATGTTGTGCTTATTGAACACCCGTGCCTCTGTGTTTATTTTAATTCTTTAATCTTTTAATTCTTTAATATCGTTCTCGAAGAGATATCTTCAAGAACGACAATAGCCTCTCCCACGCTCTTCACGTCATTCACTACAAGACTTCGCTTGCCGTTGTTCTCGCGTATGTTGCATCTCCTTGGATTTGTGGCAATATAGTTGAGAATGGAGTCGAAGGCCTGACTTTGATAGTAAGGACTGTTGGGATTGCTTACGAAGAACATCGTCATTCGTCCCATTTTCAGCATTAACCTCTCGCATCCCAGTTGTTTTGCCTTGCGACGCAGCGGCACTACTTTCATTAATTCGTCTGCCACCTTGGGTATCTCGCCAAAGCGGTCGATTAGCCTCTGCCTATAGCGTGCCAG
>CALZMK010000254.1 GCA_945788545.1 uncultured Prevotella sp. | reverse complement strand
AGATATCCTCGGGCGACATCGCTCCCACGGCTGTGCTGATAGTAGGGTCCCACTGGTTGAGCACTTGGTCGCCGAACACAAGTGCCATTCCCGGTACTATCACCCACCACACTGCCAACGAACCAAGACAGATGATAAAGGCATATTTCAGTCCGATAATATATCCGAGACCAAACACCGCAGCTCCCGTATTCACCTTGAAGACAAGTTTAGCTTTTTCTGCAATATCCTCGCCGAGGGCACAGAAGCGCGAGGTGAAGTTCTCGTTCCACCATCCGAACGTGGCAACGATAAAATCATACAGACCTCCTATCAATCCCGCCAACAGCAGCGGTTTGGCCTGGCTTCCGCCTTTCTGTCCGCTTATCAGCACCTGCGTCGTTGCGGTTGCTTCGGGGAAAGGATACTTTCCATGCATATCGCTCACGAAATATTTCCTGAAAGGTATAAGGAACAGTATTCCTATGATACCTCCAAGCAGCGACGATATGAATATCTTGAGGAACGACGCGCTCATTTCGGGATATTTAGCCTGTAGGATATATATGGCAGGCAGTGTGAAGATAGCTCCAGCCACCACGGCACCCGAACAAGCTCCTATACTCTGTATAATGACATTCTCGGCGAGTCCGTCCTTACGCTTTGCCGCCGTAGATACTCCCACGGCAATAATAGCGATAGGAATAGCAGCCTCGAACACCTGTCCCACCTTCAGTCCGAGATAAGCGGCGGCAGCCGAGAACAGCATTGCCATGAGCACTCCCCACGTCACCGACCATATATTCACTTCGGCGTAAGACTTCCGCGGACTCATCACCGGTTCATATTTTTCTCCCTCCCTCAATTCCCGAAACGCATTGTCGGGCAACACTATCTTTTCTTGTTCCATAACAATCTATATTTAATTAAAATTAAGAATTCAAGTATCTGAAATGAAGAACTGTGCTCCCAGAGGCATCCGCATCCCCAACGAACATCGCGCAGCCCATTGGCTTTCCCTTCGGTCGCCGAACGCAGTTTCCTCATTCCTCACTCTTCATTCTTCATTTAATAAATTCTTCATTTAAAAACTCTCCAAATATCTTCGCACATGTAATCACCTGATTCAGACAAGGCCTCGACTTATAATACTCCGCCGTGCGCTCCGACGCCACGTATGTCAGCGGCGTGTCCTTCTTCAGTTGCAGCAGTTCCGAGCAGATAATAGTGCCATATACCTTCTGGAATCGGCTCACCAACTCCTGCACCACCTTATAATTGGCCGACTTACCCTCACGGTCGTCGGCATCAGCCGAACCGCATTCCATTCCAGCCAGGATAGCCATTCCAGCCACAGCACCGCATGTCAGTCGCAACCTGCCCATACCGCCGCCCATACCGGCACTCAGCTTCAGCGCCTGTTCCTCGGTATATCCATACAAGTCGGCATAAGCAGCCACCACGGCCTGCGCGCAATTAAATCCCTTGACGAAGTATTCCTCCGCCCTTCTCATCCTTTCCTTTACGTCTATTTTCTCATTCATAATATAAATAATGTGTATTTTCGCCGCAAAATTAGTATATTTTATTGAAATAGCAAAGAAAAATACAAATAATCTCAAAAAAAGACGAAAATATTAAATATACAAAAAAATCAGAAAACATTTGGCGGAATAAAAATAAATGCTTACCTTTGTTCCCCAAAAAAAAGAAACTATTAAGTAATTTACGCCTATGAAAAGAAACATTTTCCTCGGATTACTGATGCTCTTTACATGCATTGAGATCAGTGCTGTTCCTGCTTTTAGGGTAAAAAAGCAGTTGATGCTTGAAGATGGCACCATAGTGACTGCCACTCTTCAAGGTGATGAGTACTACGGTTATTATATCACCGACGATGGAAAGGTTCTCGCCCCTGCAAAATCCGGCAAGTACCGTTACATGAACGAGAAGACACATGCCAACTTTAAGCGTGTTGCCTACGAGAGAATGGAAAAGGCCAACAGCTTCAGGGCTGAGAGCATGCGACGCAGTGCCCCAAGGTCAACCCAGGAAAGGCGTGGTCTTGTCATCTTGGCACAGTTTCCCGACGTTAGTTTTTCCAAGATTGGAACACAGGAATACTTCAACCGCATGTTCAACGAAAAGGGATTCACCGAGAATGGTTGTCTTGGCTCCGTTTCCGACTATTTCTACGACCAAAGCTACGGACAGCTCAATATGCAGTTTGATGTCGTTGGTCCTGTCACCCTTCCCCAACCCCTCGCCTATTATGGTGCACCCGAAGAAGGGGAATCGTCAGGCGACTCCAAAGTTCTCGATTTTGCTGCTGATGCATGTACTGCCGCCAAGGATCTTGTAGATTTCTCAAAATACGACTGGGATGGCGATGGAAAGGTTGACAATGTTTATATTCTCTTTGCTGGATTTAGCGAGGCAAGAGGAGCTGACCCTAATTGTCTGTGGCCTCACCAGTGGGTTGTACATGACCGCGAATTGGTCATCGACGAAGTGAGGATTTGGAACTACGCCTGCTCTAATGAATTGATTAGCGGCGGCGATGCCCCCGTATTGGACGGCATCGGCACTGCCTGTCATGAGTTCAGTCATACCTTGGGACTTGCCGACATTTACAATACACAAGGTGGCAAAGATTTTGTTGGTAAGTGGGACGTGATGTCAATAGGCAGTTACATAGGGAAAAAATGGGGAGATGGAACACACCCTATGGCATATTCCGCTTTCGAGCGTTGGCAACTTGGATGGCTTGAACCGAAAGCGTTGAATGAAGTCACAACTATTACCGAGATGAAGGCTTTGGAAGAAGAACCCGAGGCTTATGTCCTATACAACGAGGGCAACACCAACGAGTATTATCTGCTCGAAAACCGCCAACTGCCCAAATGGGGCAGCCCATTTGATGCCCACGGACTTTTGGTAACACATATCGACTATGACAAAGGTGCCTGGAATAATAATACAGTCAATACAGATATCTATCATCAGCGATACTCCGTTGTCGGGGCGAGCGGAGAGTTCACTGAAAGTATCGACGACTTGTTCCCAGGCACATCTGGCAACACCTCGTTCACTGACGTCACTAATCCAGCCTCCACACTCTTCAATGCTAATGAAGATGGCACTTATTTCCTCCACAAAGCCGTGGAGAATATCTCTGAGTCGGACGATGGCACTATTTCATTCGTGGCATGCACTTACTATGCCCCTTTCCCACAAGACATTAAGGCAATCACCAATCCCGACGGAACCGTCAGTTGTTCATGGAGTGCAGTGGAAGATGCAGTAGGCTACGAACTCGAGGTAAATGGCACATACCTCTACCCTTCACCCTATAACCATACCTTAATGGAGGAGAAATTCAAAAATCTGCCAAAGGAAGAGGGGACTGATGATATCAGTGGCAAACTTGACTATTATTGCACCTATCCTTCATGGACAGGCAAAGGACTCTATGCATCTGTTAATGGCATAAAGATAAAAGAACGCGGAAAGATATATTCGCCTATACTAAAGATGAGCGATAAGGGATATGCTACCGTTATCGTTCACACTTCACCATACATCGCTACTGAGGCTTCAAGTTACTTCGCCTACATTTGTAATAACGAATTAGGAGATTATCTTGGGAGTGATACATTTGACCAGGAAACATCCAAACTTTTCAGTATTAATATGAAAGCTAACGAGGAATATCGTATTGTCATTGAAGCAGAAACAAAACCGCTGTTACTCCACGGCGTTTATTTATACGACGGAAACTATGATGTAGATGATTTCAATAGAGAATCCGACCCCTCTATCCAGGAAATATTGGAACCAGAGATAATATCTACAAATACGAATTCATATCTGTT